>JBBQPD010000260.1:0-7568 GCA_038331535.1 Gemmatales bacterium
GTCAGGGAGCGCGGGCAACGCTCCCTGACGGTCGCGCCTCGTCATGCGCCGGGACGGTTTATCTACGAGCCGCGACCGTCAGGGAGCGCGGGCAACGCTCCCTGACGGTCGCGCCTCGTCATGCGCGGGGACGGTTTGTCACTTAGTTGCAGCCGCAACCGTGGCTACGGCCGGCGAACAGACCACGGCGGTGATGGCCGCTCGAGCAACCCGTGTCGCTGCCGCTAGCGCTACCCGTGGAGCAGCCCGTGTCGGAACCGCCCACCATCACCTGCTCGTTGACGACCTCGGTCACCGTCTTGTACGACGTGACCTGAACCTTGCGCTTGCGCACTTCGTTCGTGTAATCCGTCACCGTCACCTTGTACTTCTCCTCGTAGGGCACGGTGGAGCAGACCAGCACCTTGTACGTTTCCTCGTAGGGCTTCGTCACCGGGACGGAAACCGTGTACTTCTGGACCTGATTCTCGTAGGTGCAGACGTTGTACGTCGCCGAGCGCTCTTCCTGGCGATAGGTGCAGACCTGCGTCGGGACGGACCGCTTCTCGTCGCGGTAGGTGCAGACGTTGACCATGACCGTCTGTTCCGTCGTGACGGGCACGCAACGAACAACGGTCGTGGGCACCTGCGTCATCACCGGCACGCTCTTGGTCGTGCAGTAGACGCGGGTGTTGCACGGGTTGCACGGATCGCAGCAAACGTGCTGTTCCGTGACGCGCTGGTAAGAACAGACGTTCTTCATAACGGTTTCGGAAACCTGGTTGTAGCTCGTGACCATCTGCTTGCGGGCTTCCTGCTTCATCTCCGGCACGCGGACGATGACCTCCTGATTCACGGTCTTGTATTCCGGGATGCTGACCATGTACTTCCGGACTTCTGGCCGCGTGACCGGCACGCAGATGGTGCGCGACCGCTCTTCCTGAACGTACTCGCAACGATAGACGGTGTGCTTCCGCGTTTCTTCGTTGGTCACCTGTTTGTACAGGGTGCGGGTCCGCTCTTCTTCGCGGGTCTTGGGGATGCTGACCGTCTCGGAGATTTCCTGCTCCGTGACGACCGGGACAGTCCGGGAAATGGTGCGCTGAACGGTGACATACTGCGGAGCGGGGGCGGCGTAAGAGGCGCCGCCGGGCGCGCCGCAATCGGCGGTGGCGCCGCAGCCGACCGCGCACGGTTCGGCGCCGCTGTTGCAGCCGTGGCCGCGCCGGCCGATGGCCGAAGCCGTCTCGGTGGACGCCGCCAGCATGACCGTCAGAGCCAGGATCGAAAAGAATCGCTTCATCGTACCTCCCACAAACTGAGCCTCAAGGTGTCGAACTGGTCCGTCCCAACAAGGGCTAGAAGACCACGTGACCGCGATTCACTTGCCCGAGAGGATTACTGAACGCTCAAGGCTGGGCATCGAGGTCGCGAATCCTTCCCTCTTCGTTCCGCCTGTTAAATCAGGAAGAATACACAGACTACGGAATTATAGTAAATTACGTGTTCTGTCAAGTCAAATCCGTCGAGAAGATGCAAAAGATAAGCCAATTGCGCAAAACGCGAGAATTATCCGGTCGTGAAAGAGAGTGAAATGGCGTAAGAGGTGCTGACTACGCGGGATAGGAGGCGGCTAGTCAATCGGTCGTGGGCCCATTTCTTCGTAAGTGCGCAAGAGCCGCACGCGCAGCTGGATGACTCGGTTCCTGAGTGAGAACGCGCAGGTACGCAACAGCCGCTTCTTCCAGCCGGCCGAGTTGTTCGAGCGCCTGTCCCAGCAGGTACGGCGGCGTGGACCAGTCGGGCGCATCATCCGCCGCTCGTTGCGCGGCATCGCGCGCCGCACCGGCTCGGCCGTCGGCGAGACAGGTCGCGGAGAGGGACGCCCAGGCTCGCGCCCGGTCTTCGTTGTCGTTCTTCCAGTCGAGGGCGACCGCGCGTTCCAGGAGAAGCCGGGCCTCGTCCAGGCGGCCTTCGGCGAGGGCGAGCGTGCCGAGACGGGCTTCAAACGGGGCGTAGTCCGGATAGAGTGCGCGGCCGTGCGCCAGCAAACGCAGACCACGCTCTCGGTCGCCGAGCGCCAGCGCGGCCCGACCGGCTTCGGCGAGCAGAAACGCATTATCCGGATCGAGTGTCAGAGCCGCGTCCCATTCATCCAGGGCGGCCTTGCTCGACCCATAGCCCAGGAAGGCGCGCTCGGTGAACCAGCGCGCCCGGGTCGCCCGATGGTACGGATCGGCCGGCACGAGGGCGCTGGCCTGGTCCGCCGCCACGCTCGCCAGCTCGTCGAATCTTGTGTGTGCGGCGGACCTGCGCGCGAGTAGCTGTGCGGCACCCGATAGCTTCATCCAGGCGCGATCGCTCTCCGGTGCGAGGCGCACCGCCGTCTCGTAATTCGCGAGGGCGGCAGCGGGGTCGTTCGCAAGCTGACGATCGCCGTCCGCACAGGCGACGCTCGCGCGGAAAGGGAGGAGGACGACGAACCACAACAGAACCGCAGCGCTGACAGCGATGACCAGGCGACCGCCGCGGATCGTCCAGGGGGAGAACAGGAAGGGCGTGGAGCGCTCCGCTTGTCTGACGACGGATTGCTGCGAGCGGGTGAGAACCGCCGCCAGCGTGACAACCAGGGTACCGACGCCGGTGACGGTGAAGCCGAACGCTCCTTGCACGAGGAATGCAACCAACCCCGCGCTGACGACCGCGATCAGCGGACGGTCGGCGTGTTCCGTCTGCCGCCAGGCGCGCCAGGCAGCTCGCCCCAGTCCGGCCAGCACCAACAGGGCCGTGGCCGCACCGAGCGCGCCCTGCGTGGCAAGCAGATGCAGTGCTTCGTTGTGCGCCTTTGCCGGCGTGGCGAAGCCTTCTTCCTGCCAGTAATCGACCGGCCGGCGCTTGCCGAATGCCAGCCGAAATGCATCGGTTCCCCAACCGCACAGCGGACGATCCTCAAAGAGCTGCCATGCCGTCCGCCAGATGGGATAGCGTCCGCCACCGTCCCCCAGATGGGCGAGCCGTTCCCGGCCGACGTTCGGCAGCGCCCAGGCCGCACCGACGCCGAGCAGCACGACCAGCGCCAAACCGGCGCGCCGACAACCCGCCCACCACCACCCCGCCGCGAGTACCCGCCCCATGCACGCGGTCGCCAGCCACGCCGCGCGCGACAGCGTCAGCACCACCACCACACACGCCGTCGCCGCGACGACGACCAGCGCGCTACCGACGAGCCAGCGGCGAGCCGAGAAACTTCGGCGGCTGAACTCGAAGAGGAGCGGTAACGAAATAGCCAGATAGGCGCCGAGGAAATTCGGATGTCCCAGGGTGGAGAAGGGACGAAAGCGATCGCCGAGGCGCGGCACTTCGGTCCAGGCAAAGGGATCGTGCCCCGCCCACTGCACCAGCGCGTACACCGAGGCGAGGAGAACGGCCGCGCCGACAGCGGCCAGCAGCGGCCAGACTTCCGCTGTCGTCCGGCAAGCGTGCCGCGTCGCCAGGAACAACACGAGGTACGCCGCGACCGTGCGGCAACCGAACCAGCTGCCGTGGTCGCCGCGCCAGGAGACGAGCGGGCTTACCGAGACGGCGCAGGAGACGAGGGACGAGACGGTAAACAGAAGGAAGCCGAGACAGACCCAATCCGTGCGGAAAGGCGCGAGGAGACCCGCGAACGTCGGCCGTTGCAACCATTCGGCCATGCCCAGCGCGCCCAGCAAGATCGCCGTCGCCAGCAACAGGCCGACCTTATTCTCCTCGAACGCCTCGACGGTGGCGGTCGAAAAGACCAGCGGCGACAGCAGCAGGTGCAGCACCAGCAACCAGCGCATGGCGGACGCGATCATCCGTTTCTCACATGCTTGCGTTTCGCGCAATGGATCACGCCGCGCGCCGAGCCGGGACGGCGGGGCGAAGGACCGCGTCGAGATAGTCGAAGAGTTCCTGCCGATAGCGCTGGGCGTTGAAGCGCAGCGCCTGCCGCCGCGCCGCTGCGGGTGAGAAATCACCGACGCGCGTCTCGAAGCGCACGAGGGCGTCGACGAGGCAGTCCGCCGTCTGCTCCTCGAACCACACGCCGGTCGGATCGCGCCGGCCTCCCGGCGGGACGACGGTCTCGGTGGCGCCGCCGCGACCGTAAGCGATCACCGGGGCGCCGCAAGCCATCGCCTCGACGGGAACGATGCCGAAGTCTTCCTCGCCGGGGAAGAGCAAGGCCTGACAACGGCGCAGGTGGTCGCGGATGACCTCGTCGGGCTGCCAGCCGAGAAAGCGCACCTCCGGCCCCGCCAGCGCGCGCAGTCGAGACTTGTCCTGTCCGGTGCCGATGACGACCAGGGGCCGGCCGAGTTGCTTGCAGGCGGCGACGGCGAGGTCGAGCCGCTTGTACGGCGCGAACGCCGACACGGCGAGATAGAACGCCTCGCGCGGCACGGGAGCCGGGTGGTAGAAGTCGGTATCGACGGGCGGATAGATGACGGCACTGTCGCGGCCATAGCACTCGGAGATACGCTGGCGGATGGTGTCGCTGATGGCGATGAAATGCGTTACGCCTGCCGCCGTGTGGCGATCCCAGGCGCGAAGGAGACCCAGGAAGCCGTCGAGCAAGCGGCTCTTGATTCCCCTAACCCGGTCGGCGAAGTACGATTCGCGCAGGTGCCAGGCGTAGCGGATCGGCGAGAAACAGTAGCAGACGTGCGGCGTGCCGCGCGGCACACGAGCGTTCTTGGCGACGCAATGGCTGAAGCTGACGACGAGGTCCGACGACGGCAGGCTCATCCCCGCGATGACGGCCGGCATCAGCGGCAACAGATAACGGTAATAACGGTACACCCCCGGCAAGAGGTTTAGGAGACTGGCGCGCGGCTCAAGTCTCTCGATATCGGGCGAGACGGAGCCGGGTTTGTGCAGCAGCGTCAGCAGATTCGCGTGCGGCCAGCGGCGACAGAGGGGTTCGAGACACTTCTCGCCGCCGCGCATGCCGGTCAACCAGTCGTGTACCAGGGTGACTCGCGGCGTGGCGTGCGCATCCATGCGTCGTCCTCCTCAAACGCGAAGTTTACCCGGAGGAGGAAACGGTGACCAGCCCGAAGCGCCGGCAAATGAGGGCGCAAGCTCACTCCCCCGGCGCCGGCTCGACCTCGCAGCCGAGCGGCCCGAGATCGCGGCCGCCCGGTTCGCGCACCTCGTGAAGCGTGTTGATTTGATCGGCCTTCAATTCCGCGACTTCGCGCGGCCCGGTATAGACGACCGCCCGGCCGTCGGTGTGGGCCTTCATCATCAGTTCCATCGACCGTTCGACATTGAAACCGAGCGCCTTGCACAGCGCTTCGACGACGAACTGCATGGAATGGTGGTCGTCGTTCAGAAGAATGACGTGATACGGCGGCACGCGCCGGGTGATGGTCACCTCTTCCGTCTCCGGTAAGGTCGTGATGCCGGGCATGGTTCGTCCTCCAGAGGGGTTTTGAGCACGCCGCGCCAGCAAGTGCCTGTCTCATAAGGTGTCGTGTCTCACGAGCCGCGACCGTTAGGGAGCGTTTTTCGCGGCGTTTCGCAGACGCTCCCTAACGGTCGCGGCTCGTAGCACCTACTTCTGGGACAGGCTCTACGTGTGAGAGAGAGCCGCACTTGCTGGCGCGGCGTATTCAGGAATCATACCATTTTGCAGGGGAATACGGCAAGAAAGGAAAGCAAGGCAACCCGCGTCGGAACCGTGGATAGCGGTCCCCGGATCGAGGACGACTTCGTGCAACGTCTTGTTACCGTAAGTCGCGGGACGGACGGGGTTTTAGCCTTACGTCCATCCCTTCGGTAGAGCAGCCGTCACAAGTCTTTTGGACCCGAGACCCGTCTCTTTGCGTCGCCGTCTTTCGACGGGTTTGCCCTTTCGAGGATGAAAGGCGTTTCGACCCGGGCGCGCCGATGCGGATTGCCTCCGAAAGCCGCCGCCAAAGCCGGCGACCTCGTTCGCTTACCGTGAGCGTAGGTCACGTTCGGCACGGGTGCAAATCGCGAACGTGTCGGCTCAGGCCGCGCGCGGTAGGGCGTCGGGCAGCGCCACCACGTCCGATCGCACGGCGGACTGCCGCGCCAGCGCTTGCCACGCCACGAACCACAGCAGCAGCGCGGCCAGCGCTGGTACGCCGCGGTCACGCAAGGCAATGAGCGACGAAAACTGCGGCAGCAGGTTCCCCACGAGAAGGACGCCAAACAGGGCCGCCAGCCGCACATGGACCACGCTATTCTCGCCGACGCCGATGAACGGGCCGGTCAATTTTGGACGACGGTTCCAGGCGAGCGCCAGGAGTCCGGCGATGAGCGGCACTTCCAGCACGAAATAGTGCGAATGACACACCGGGCTGAGCATCAGCATGACGATGGCCAGACAGCCGACGAACAGCGCCACGCCCGGCCCGGTCCGCGCTCGGCCGCCGCGCCCGGCCCACAGTGTCAACAGTGTCAGCACGGCGCCCAGGCCGAGAGACGCGGCCTGGATTGCGAGAGACGCCCGGCGCGGCCGCGTGTCGCGGTCGGGATGCAGCGACGCCTGGAGCGCCGACGAGAACGACTGGTTGTCCGTCGCCGTCGTCTCGATCAGCTCCTCGGCGCGCGACTTGTCATCGCTCATGCCGAGGGCCGGCCCCAGCGTGACGCGAGCGAAATCGCGATAGGCTGTTACCGTCTTGTGCGGTCCCATCACTGCCGCGGGAATCAGCAACAGGCCAACCAGTAACCCGTACGCGGTGCCCGCCAGGCAGCGGCGGTCGCGCCGCCACAGCGGGACGAGCAGCAGAAAGGCCGGAAAAACCTTGATGCAGATCGCCGCCGCCAGGCAGACGCCGGCACGGAATCGGCGCCCCGTCATCAGCCCCGCTATCAGGCCGCATACGAGCATCAACAAGACGATGTTCGTTTGCCCGCGATTCAGCGTGTGGCCGATGGTCGAGAGACAGACGACGATCGGCGTCGTGCGCAGCAGCCACCAGCGCCGCGACCAACGCAGACTTTTGGGGTCGCGTCCGGCCGACGATTCCAGTGCGCTCGCCAGCCAGTGGACGCCAACGATCAGGCAGAACACGTTGAGCGCGTAGCAAATGCCGGCGGAAACGGCATAGGGCACAAAACCGGTCGTATCGGCGCCGCGCGGCGGGTCGGCGAGCGGCATCATCAGGATGGCGTACAGGGGCGGATAGTTGTAATGCCAGATATTGTCGTCCACCACGTCGTACAAATTCTCACCGGCGCGCAGCGCCCAGGCGGCGCGCAGGTAGCAGCCGACGTCGCCCATGCGCCGTTCCAGAAACGCCGAGCGCACTTCGACGACCACGCCAAAGCCGACGAAGGCGAGGAGCAGCAGAAGCACGCCCCAGCGTTCGGAGGGGCGCAAGCGTTCGTGCGTGGTAACGCCGTCCATTCGGTTCCTCTCCGCAAAAACGCCTCAGCTAACCCATGCGAGAACAGCAGCGAATCCTACGAGCCGCGACCGTCAGGGAGCGCTGCTACCCGCGCTCCCTACGAGCCGCGACCGTCAGGGAGCGCTGCTACCCGCGCTCCCTACGAGCCGCGACCGTCAGGGAGCGCTGCTACCCGCGCTC
>JBBQPD010000261.1:0-7566 GCA_038331535.1 Gemmatales bacterium
CGGCCTTTCACACGTTTCTTTTCTCGAATCGTAATGACGCCTCCTGCAAGGTTCACGTCCTCGGGCTTGGCGCGCATGATCTCACTGCGGCGCGCGCCGCTGTGTGCCGCCAGCAGAAAAGCCGGGTAGAGCCAGGGGCTAATCTTTCGGCTCTGGACGTGGTCCAGAAGCTCGGTGACTTCCGTATGGGTGAGGTAGAGGCATTCCCCGAGGTCGTCGGCATCACCACCAGCCTTGATGCGCCGCGCGATTTCTTCCGCGGTCATGAATGGCAGTTTGTCGTCGCCCTTGGGGTAGACCAAGCCGGCACTCGGGAAGACGCCTCGCGTGAGCTCCATGCGGCACGCCCAGTTCCATGCGGCACGTAACGTGTCGATTTCCTTCTTGATCGTGGTGCGTACAACGTCTTGCTGGCGTCGGTCGATGTGGCGCTGCAAATCGGCATGACTGAGTTTGTCCATCGGAAAGCTCTCGCCGATGGTCCGGCCGAGATGGTTCAAGTGAATCTTCGCCGTATACAGCGTGTTGCTTTCAAGGGCCCCGTGACTGGACGTCTCCAGGTAGCGTTTGCGGAGTTCCGAAAAGGCCGTTCTTACGACGCCATTCTCGGCAGCCTCCGGCGGTTTGCCGTCGTGCTCGATGAAGGTAAGGATGTCCATGCCGACGGGGATTTCGAGCAGTTGCTGCCGGACCCGCATCAGGATGTAGTCGATCCGCGCGGCCGTCGTCTTCGCTTCGGCATCGTCCACTTTGCCGATGGTGAAGGTGTGCCGTTGCCGCTGATACATGAACTGGCAGTACCAGCTGCCGCCTTTTTTCTGAAGAGAAGCCATGAGAGAAGTCGTGGAAAAATGCGACGCCTCGAATCATGCCACACCTTGCCCTTGAATCGGTAGAAGACCTTCCCGTTGATAGCGAAGAAACTCAGCATGGCTGATGACCCAGGCCGAAAATGCGCCCCGGCCTGAATGTCTTTTCTCGGCACGGATACGGCCGAGACGGCACCATTCGCGGACGGTGAATTCCGCTTTACCGAGCAACGCGGCGAGTTCCGCCGTGGTGTACCAGTCTTTCATCATGCGCTGCCGTACCAGATCGGTGAGCAGCGCTTCGACCCTCTGCAACCGTTCCAGCACATCAAGGATGGTCGGTAACTCGGCGGACATGGCTCTTACTCTCTCCGAATCGCGTCGCAAACGGCAACGCGGCCTGAAGATACTCGGTATCAGATTCTTGATCGGCGCTCGCGCGCGCGAATGGGACTGTTGGCGCGGGACAGTCCCCACGCCAGCGTCACGATGCGTTTCACTTTGCGACGGCGACAGCGCCGTTCGTTGGCAGTGCGTTCGGCGTTTTCGTTTCGCCCGGCGCTGCCATGCGCATTCTCATTTGCGCGTGCTTCTTGATGTCTGCCCAACAGAGCAGAACCTCGCTCTTGCCGTCCATCACGACGGCCACGACTTCCTTTTCCCTCCCGCAGAAAACGCACTTCCCGATTTCCTCGACACGCACGATCGTCAGCATCGCGGACCTCCTCCACGTGAAACAGTTATTCCCGCTTTCCCTTCGACGCCGAAACGACAAGACAGGAGTTTTCACATCACTGCAAAACCGAATGATTGCCTGGGGTAGGGGACTGTGACACGGCGAAGTTCTCGATTCGCGGATAGCGGTTTTTTCGACGTTGAAATCGGTGGCGAGGCGTAGCCGGTTGGAGCAGGCCGGCCCCGGGTGCGGTCCCACTGAAGACTTTCAGATCGGTAGAGCTGAAAGGCAGAAGTGGGGAGCAGTGTACGAGACGCTTGTCGCGAAAGTCCCATGGTTTAGCGACACCTTTGGCGACATGGATGCCCGTTCAGACGCGCACTGTGTTGCCGTACCAGTCGATCCAGGGCTCCGGCATTTCCGATTGCAGGCGCGTGAACGTCGTGAAGAGAGCGATGTTCTTCACCTGCTCCGCGCCGTGCCGAAGCCGCTGCATGCGCCCCTCGGTGACGGCGACGACGAGGATGAATCCGTCCGCGCCGTCGTAGCGTTTCCATTTCGCTTTCATCTGTATCGCCGTCATCTTGCCGCTGTTGTCCACCTCAATGTAGCAGCGCCGTCCATCGCGAATCATCAGTCCATCCGCTTCGGTGCGGCCGACTTTCACACCGCGCGTCATCGGTGAATCGCGGAAAAGCAACGCGAGGTCGGCGACGCGCACCTCGTACTCGATCTGATCCTGCTTGCAGCTTCGGCCGCAGACGATTTCGGGACGGCCGGTGTCGCGCCGCTGCACCATGCCGACGACTTTCACGCGTCCACGTCGCCGCTGCTTGGCGATCCATCGACTCGCTTTTTTCTTTCGCGTTGCCAGCGTAGCGCCGGTGAAGAATCGCTCGGCGAGTTGGGCGGTGGTGGCGGAGTGTCGTTGGAGGAACTCGTAGATGGCGGCATGGCGGGGTCGCCTTACTCCGGGCGCGCGTAAATCCATTGCAGTTTCTCCGAATGCTTTGCGGCGCGCAGGCCGGGCCAATCAGGCCAGGGGCTATGCAACAACGGCACGTATTCCTTGCGCGAGCCCGATGGGTCACGCACCCACCGCCAGCCGGGTTTCAGATTCATGATCTCGGCCGTCAGCCGCTCGATCATCTGCGCGCGACTCTCTTCGTCTCCACGGTGGAGACCGGCCGCGATGTCCGTCGCCGCCTTTCTTGCCAACTCGTAGTTCGAGCACGAGAACCATTCGTGCAACAAACAGTTTTGGAGAACGCCATCCGGACCGCCGGGGAAGTCGAGACCTTGCACGAGAAAGGTCCAGAAAAGGCCGTACTTTCTCAATTCCGCGATACCTCTCAGTTCCGGCCCGCCGACGAGGCGGGCGTTCGTTGCTTCGTCGATGTAGACCCGGATGACCGGGAACGGATTTTTCCGGCGCCGCACGTGATCGATTACGAGAAGGACGATGGCTCCCATGATCGCCCGCATCGTCTCTTCACCCACGTCTCCGCGTTCGACGATCAGGACGCCTTTGTTCTGGGGGAACCTCCCCAAGTCGAAGCCGCCGCGCGACCACACTGCGAACGCTGGAGAGCCGACCGACCCGTTGATGAGGCGTGCGGCGGAACCCACCTCGGATCGAAGCGCCCGTGAAGTCAGCTTTTCCAGCGCGCGAAATTTCGCTCGGACTTCCGAACGCGTGCAGTCACGCACGAGGGACTCGAACTCTTCCGTGCCCGGCAAGAAGGCGAACGGCAACAGGCGCAGCGGCTTCGGCGCCTTCTGATACAGCAGCAGCATGATCGCCGCGTAGCACCACTCTTCGAGTAACGGCGTTGACGCCAGCCCGTCGCTGTCGCGGCGGCGCAGAAGAATCTGCACGAACGCTTCCGCGCGCTGCTGATTTTCCAGTTGTCGCACCTCAGGGTGCGGGTGCGTTGACGGGACGAGTAGCTCGAAGCCGATGGCGTGTGCGAGGTCGGAAAGACACGCATAGAGGATGTTCCCGTTCGCATGTGTCAGCACCGTCTTGCCAAAGGATTCCTTGTGCGGATCGAGAATCACCGCTGCTTCGTTCTTCGCCTCGATGACGTTCCGGGCGGCGGAGAGCGTCTTCCCGCCTCCGGTGCTACCCACCACGAGCACGTTCACGCGGGACTCGGCGGCGGCGAGCACAAGGCAGCAGCAGAGCAGGACAACGAGGACGCCCACTACAATACCCCGTCGAGATCTCGAAGGTACTGCTGCTTGGCTTTCTCCTGCGCCGCCTTGAATTCGATCTCGTCCAGGCCGGCGGATGCCAGCATCTGGAGACTACTCTCGTAGCGCTGCTTGGCCGCCGCGAGACGTTCTTCGCGGGTCGGCGGCGGTGGCGGTGGCGGTGCGGGTTCCGATTTCGGCGCTGTCTCCGGTGGAACGAACACGGACGGCTTGGGCTCCGGTATCGGTGCCGTCATGGCGGATGCGAGGGCGCCGAAGAGGAACGACAACAAGGACAGGACGATCCACGCGGTCCCGAGTACGGAGAGTCCGAACCCGGCAGCTCCAAAGGCCAGTGCCAGCAGGTCGATGCGCCGGAGAATGCCAAACGCCATCACGGCGATCAGGGCGGCCCCGGCGAGAGCCGCCCCGAACCGACGTTGCCCTTCCTTCCCGGCCGACGCCCAGTCCCCGGCCACGTACATGACCGCGCCAACGGCCAGCATGCCGCAGGGGTTGAGCAGCAGGTCGAGAAGGAGAGCAGCGTTCAGGGTTAGTCAACGAACGTGGGGCGAACGGGATCACGCACCGCATCGGGGATGAAATTCCCGAAGGTCAGGCCGGCATCCTTGCCGACGGCTTCCAGCTCGTTACAGGTATCCCACGACAGCCAATAGAACGCGCAGTGCCCGCCGGACTTGGCGTAGGCTGCGAGTGAACTGACCAGATGCTTGCGCGACTTCGCCGGGTCGGACGACCGGTTTTGCATGTCGGAGAAGACGAGCACGGCGGTCTTCCCTTTGCCCGAACGAAACTTCAGGAGGTAATCGAACGTGTCGGCGACCGCGTCGTAGGCAGGCAGATAGGGAGCGCCAGACGTGTCCGCGTGCTTCGTCAGATTCTCCCGGAAGTCCTTGGTCGGATTCGGGAACTCTTTCTTGAACGTGCGGGGCTTACCGTCCCAGAGTACGGCGCGCTCCTGGCCGGAGACCCGGGCAATGAGGAGCCGGTCTGTGGTTTCGGAGCGGTCGCGGAAGTAGATGTCTTTCACCTCCAGCGCGTACTTGAGTGCGATGGGATCCGTGCCGAGCACGCGATCGCGGTACTTCGGACTGAGGTCAAAGACGAGGGCGAGGGTGTAGCGGTTCTCTTCCTCCGGGAATGGCGAGTTGTTCGCCTCCGGCCGGTGCCGCGTGCAGCCGGTGACGGACGCAGCGAGCAGGACGATGATGGTCAATGCGCGTTTCACGTCGCTCTCCTTTCGAGTTTCACGAGCCAGTACGAGAACAAAATCAGCATGGCGTCGTAGCCCAGCGCGAGCAGGACGGCAGGCAGGACGGAAGTGAATGAGCCGTTGGCGTAGACGCCGGTCGTGAACAGAACGGTGTCGATCACCAGGAGCACGACGGCCGGCACGAGGACCAGGTAGCGCTCAACGAGCGACTCTCCGGCCGGCCGGTGAATGAGGCGGTAGACGACCGCTTCCCAGCTCAAGTAGGTGAAGCTCAAGAAGGCCGCTGCCAGGGCGTTGGCCATGTCGAGCTTGCGCGTTTCCTCGAAGTCGGCCATCCAACCGAGGAAGAGCGACGACGCCCGGGCGAGCCGCTTGCTCACGACCTCGCCGAAGATTTCACGTAGGCCCTCGGCCTCGATCGTCTGGTACACGACGAACAGGCCAGCCAATCCGAGTAAGCGCAGCACGACGGCGAGGTACTGCCAGGGACTCACCCGGCTCGCAGCGTTGCCGACCGCGTGACGCCGTTGCCGACGGCGCGTGCGGTTGCGTTCGCGGCCTGTTGCAGCTGCGTCGGGCCAGCGCTCGCGGATTGTGCAGACGTCGGCCGACTGTTCGCTGTTTCGGGAAGCCGCTCCGTTGGTGTCGGCGGGGGCTTCGTCGTCGCGGGTTCGGACACGGTTGGTCTCCTTTCTGAGGGAACAAGAAGCAGGGCGGATGCGGAAGCGCGGACACTGTGCTCCCGCGGAGCCAAGAGTTCGGGCGTTCCGGGCGCCGCCCATTCACCGATGCATACGACAGCGTTGAAAGGAACCTGCCGGGTGTGGTAGGGTAGGGTCGTTCGCGTAACTTCTTTGGTACCATGACCTCTCGGTCGGATCGCCATCGGCAAGAAGGTCATCGTCCCTCAGTAGAGGCGGAAGCGGCAGACGTCGAGAAATCGGGGGAAACGCGAATCGCGGGGGAAGGACTGCGAACGGCTCGGCAGACGAAGAAGATCGAGATTGAGAAGGTCATGGCAGGCAGGGCTGGAGAAGAAGCGCAAGATCAACTCGCGCAGGAATTGCGCGATCCAACGAGCGAAGCGACGGGAGCGTTCACGGAGTGGTTGCTGGAGGGCGCCGCCGAAGTCAACGCAAATGAACAAAACAACACTGCTGCTGAGCAGGAGTGAGCGCCGTCGGGGCGGAGGGTGGGATGAGTTCCGAGAAGGGATGGTCTGACGAGCGCTTCGATGGAGCGGTTGCCCAGGAATTCAACCTGGCGATGAGTCGGCTGTACGGCAAGGACCTCTATAGCTGGACCCGGAACTTTCTTCTAAAAAACCATGCCAAGGAATCGATCACCGAAGAAGAAATGGCTTCTCTGACCGGCATCAGCCAGAACACCGTGTCGCGTTAGAAAAACAAGGGATCGCTGTCGATTGAGAGCTTGGTGACGGTGTTGACCAAGATCGGTTGCGAGGTTGCTGCCTTGCCGCCGCTGCCGTCGCTGCAAGCGCGAATGGTCGAGGGCTACCGCGGTGCAATGTCCTGGATTCTGGGAGGCGTGCTGACGACACAGGACTTCATCGGCTTCTTGGCGTTGTGGTTGGAACCGGACTGGCGCGCGTATCTGTCCCGACTCAAGAGTGGGTCGGCGACGCCCGAGTCACGGCGAGATTCGCTCGCGACGCTCGCGCCGTCCGTCGCGCGGACGATGGGCAAATACCTGAATCGCAAGATTGAGAATGTCAGTGTTGATTACCTGGACTGGCTCGATGCCACGTGGCGTGAAGCCTGGGAAACCTGCCAGACGGCAATTGGCTACAAATGGAAGATTGATTGACGGCGGAACGCCAGCAGGAATTCGACGCGTTGTTTGCGGAGGCCGGTTCCCAGGTAAGTCGCGACCAGCTCGCGCAGGAATTACGCGCTCCAAAGAGCGCGGCGACGGGCGCATTCGCGGAGTGGTTGCTCGTCGGCGCGTCCGCAATTCTGAAACAACAGGAACAGGCGGTCGCTGACCTGAGCGCCGAAGCGGTTGACCAGTACCAGCACGATCGCTACGACCAGGGCCTGGCGACCGCTCAGGCTGCCGTGGAGCTGGCCTTCTCACATTTCCGAAAGGATCATCCGGCCGCGACGGCGAGCCTGAGTAATCTTGCACTGCTGCATTGGGCCATGGGACATTTTGCGGAAGCCGAGCCGATCTACCGCGAGGTTCTGGACATTCGTCGGCATACTTTGAGCGCCCGCGATCCGTCCGTCGCCCGAACGCTCAGTAACTTGGCGGAAGTCCTGGTGTCGATGGGTCGCCGCGACGAAGCGGAACCGCTATTCGTGGAAGCCGTGTCGATCGACGAAAAACGCGCGAACGGAAACAACCCCGATTACGCAAGCGACCTGAACAATCTCGGCGCGTTGTATAAGGCGAAGGGTGATTACGAGAGGGCATCCGCGCTCTACCAGAAGGCCCTGGAGATTTTTGAAGCGACCAGAGGCAGTGAAAGTGTCGAAGTCGCGACGACGCTGATGAACGACAACTATACTTCCCGCCCGGCGACACGCGGGTTTCGCGTCTCGATCTGAGCCCGGCGCGCGTCAACGACAATTAGCTTTCCCGTCTCGACCAGCATCCGAAGTGTCTCAACGACAACTAGATTTCCCGGT
>JBBQPD010000262.1:0-7536 GCA_038331535.1 Gemmatales bacterium
CAGGCCGGCATAGACATAAAACGCCGGGTCCCACTGTCCCCGGCCCACATGGCCGAGCGTCTTGAGGTAGTCGACAACAAGGCCCAGAAAGATGGGTGAGAAGTACGCGCCGACCACGCCCATGGCATTGAGCAGTCCCCAGATCGCTCCGACATGTGGCCCGCTGATCTCGGCCACCACGTTCCAACCCGAGGGCAGCGACAGGTGAATCGCAAGGCACGCCCACGCCGCACAGAGGGCAGACAGCCACGGGTCAGCCAGGTGAATGCTGAGGATCATGCCGCCGGCCGCACTCGCCAGAGCCGGAGCCGTCAGCAGTCGCCTGCTCCATCTTCGTTCTCCGGTGAGCCGGACCAGCCAGTCGCTCAGATAGCCGCCGCAGACACTGCCGACGGCTCCGCTGAACAGCACGAGGCTGGCCAACTGGCTGGAAAACTCGGGCGTCAAGGACCGGCCCTTCTGCAGATACGTTGAGTACCAGGAGAAGAAGAGATAGGTCGTGAAGGCGCAACAGGTGCTGATGGTCCCCATCAGCCAGACGTTGGCCGAGGTCAACACTTTCTTCCACGGGATGGGTGGATGATCTTCCGCGTGTTTCGCGGCGCCGCGTCCCAGGGCAATGAAGCGGCGCTCCGCTTCGTTGGCGGCTGGGTGTTCGGCAGGATCGTCGCGATACCACCAGTAAAACCAGGCCCCCCAAATCAACCCGGGCAGCCCCAGGACAGCGAACGTCCAGGGCCAGCCGAAAAGCTGAATCAATTGTTCCGCAACCAGGGGGGAGACGGCCCCGCCAAGAAGGGCTGCCATCAGCACAATCCCCATGGCCGGGCCGCGTGCATGCGCGGGAAACCAGCGTTCCACCGACTTGATCGCATTCGGCAAGGCGCCGGCTTCTCCCGCCCCAAAAAGGAAACGCACGACCAGCAGCATGATCAAACCGTTCGACAGTCCGGTCATCATGGTGAGCAGGGACCATATCCACACAATGCCCGTCAGCACTTTGCGCGACCCGTAGCGATCTCCCCAGTGCC
Source organism: Gemmatales bacterium (assembly GCA_038331535.1). Lineage (GTDB taxonomy): Bacteria > Planctomycetota > Planctomycetia > Gemmatales > Gemmataceae > JBBQPD01. Next base: position 1,032 of record JBBQPD010000262.1, read on the forward strand.
CTGTCGGCACCTGGAACAGTCCGTAGGCCAGGGTAAAAGAGCCGAGAACAAAGCCCATCTCCGTGTGCGAAATGCCCAGGTCCTCTTCCATCCGTGCCGCGGCCTGGCTGATGCAAATGCGGTCCAGATAAAGAATGAAGGACATGACGCACAGGAACCCCAGCACGCGCTGACGAACGTGCGTGGGAGCCGCTTCCGCATTTCGAGTTTCATCGCCGGGCATCGTCATTGGTTACTTTGACGTGCGAACAACCGCACCTGTGGGGTGAAGGGGACATCCCCGTCGAGCGGGAAGATCGGCCGGCGGCAGCGCGTATGCCCCAACGTCGGCAGGTTGGCACTGGTGCTGCCTGGCGCGTCCACGTTGATCAAACGCGCAGACCACTCCGCATACATGTGCGGCTGGCAGTGCGGCGACTTCACGACGACCAGATCGAACGACCTCGGATTGCAGCCGTGCGCCAGGAACAGCGATCGATCGAACAGATGCACGGGACGGCTGGTCACGACCAGCGTGATGTTGTCCGCCTGGAGGACTGCCGTCGTACCCGCAAACCACGTTTGGCCGAACGATTCGCTGAGGAAACGTCCGTCGGAGATCATGCGGACGACGCCTTCGATCTCAAGTGGCTGAAAGCGTTTTGCATCGAGTGTGCCGCCGACCTTCGTGCGGATGGTGGCGCCGATGCCTGCCTGGACCGCGCTCTGGACAGCGGCTGCATCGACGATCGGCAGCAAGGCCCGGCAGCGATACTTGCATCGCATCAGTTCACGCAGGATGGCGTTCGAATCGCCAGAGGCGCCGGAACTGGTCGCGTCGGCGGCATCCATCATGATGACCGTGCCCTCCGTGGATTTGGCCAGGCGCACGCTTTCTTCCAGGCTGGTGAGCCGGGCTTGCATCTTGCGGCGCTGCTCCCAGAAGTCGGTCGCCAGGCGCAGGGCTTCGCGCCGGGCGCGCTCGGGATCGCCGTCGGTGACGACAACGCTGTCGCAGCACAATTCGGGCACGTCGGTGAAGGGATTGCCGATGAACATGCCCGCGGACAGGCCGCCCTTGCTCTGCTCAATGTGCTGTGCCTGTCCAACGATTTGCCCGAAGACCCCGGTGGCGGTGATGAGCTGGTCGCCGCGTACCAGGGCGGGGATGGCGACGCGTGCCGTGACCGGGCGGATTTCTTTGCGGAGCAAACGCAGCAGCAACCGGGCCGCGCGTTGACCGGTCTCGAAGAAGTCGATGTGCGGATAGGTGTGATAGACGACGACCGCGTCGGCGTGCTGCAGCATCCGATCGGTGAGGATGCCATGCAGATCGAAGGAGGCGACAATGGGGATCGTTTCACCGAGGATCTTGCGCGCTTCCTGCAAGAGATAGCCTTCGGGGTCCTCTTCACCGGTCGAGGCCATGGCGCCGTGCAGAGCGAAATAAGCGCCATCCACCGGGGCCGCCTGGCGGACGGCGTCGAGCAACTCGCCAGCCAGGCGCTCGAAATCGGGTTGTGCGATCGTACCGCCGGAGGTGATCCCGCGCGCCCCGAGCGTCGGCACGACGGCGACGCTCGGTTCGTCGCTGAACACCTTCAGCGCCCCGCCGACCTCGCTGCCGAGAGAACGGTGATAGTCGAACAGCGCGCTGCCGCGCTGGATCGAAAAATCGTCGTATCGCGTCGGCACCGGGTTGAACGAACAGATTTCATGGATGCACTCTGCGATGAGAATTCGCTGCATCGCGTCCTCTTTCGTTGCGCTAGTTCACTGTACTCGCTTGATTCAGCCGTTCGATCTCGGAGGGAGTGAGTACGAGTTTCGTCGATTCGATCAGGTCGGTCAGTTGCGCCAGGTTGGTGGCGCTGGCGATCGGGGCAGTGATGCCAGGGCGGGCGATGAGCCAGGCGAGGGCGATGCGAGCCGGCGCCGAATGATGTTCCTGGGCAATCCGATCCAGTGCGGCGAGGATTCGGTAGCCTCGTTCATTCAGGTACGCCTTGACTCCCTGGCCGCGGGCGCTTTTCGACAGATCTGCCTCCGCGCGATACTTGCCGGTCAGGAACCCCTTGGCCAGCGAGAAATAGCTGATGACCCCCAGGCCGTGCGCGAGGCAAACAGGTTCCAGGTTCGTTTCATAGTCGGCCCGTTCACAAAGGTTGTAATGGGGCTGCAAGCACTCGTAGCGCGGCAGGCTGTATTCTCGACTGATCTCCAACGCCTGCGCGAGTCGCTCGCCACTGTAGTTTGAAGCGCCGATGGCGCGGACCTTTCCCTGCTTGATCAGGGACGCGAAGGCGTCGAGGGTCTCTTGCAGAGGGGTAGCCGGATCGTCCGCGTGTGCTTGATACAGATCGATGCAGTCGATTTGCAAACGCCGCAAGGATTCTTCGACCGCGCGGAGAATGTAGGATTTCGCGAGGCCTTTCCTGTCCGGCCCCATCTCCATGCCGACCTTGGTGGCGATGACGACCTGATGACGTTTGCCGCTCTTCTTCAACCAGCGGCCGAGAATGGACTCGGATTCACCGCCCTGGTTGCCCGGGGCCCATTTTGAATAGACGTCCGCAGTGTCAACAAAGTTGCAACCCGCGGCCACAAACGCGTCGAGCAACTGAAACGAGGTCGCCTCATCTGCCGTCCAGCCAAATACGTTGCCACCGAACGCGAGCGGAGCGACCTCAAGGCCGGAGCTTCCGAGTTTGCGCATTTTCAGCGACATGGCGTCCTCCTTGTCAAGCATGCACGGTCTTCTGTCCAATCTTATGGGTTCCGTTCAGGAAGTGGCCGATCCAGAGTCGGTTCCAGGTCCGCGAGGACGCTGCTTCGATTCGCCCTGACCCAGGAGGAAAAATAGTATCAAAGCAGCAAAGCACCACCAGCGTTCGGCTGGAACAGGGCCCCGCGGAACGAGGGTAACGATGACACAGAAGAGCTTTGCACCCGTGAGGATCGGGGTGCTTGGGCTGGGCCGCTTCGGGCGACTGCACGCCCTGACGCTGGCCCGCCTGGCGGAGGCGGAACTGGTGGCGCTGGTGGCGCGAAGGCAGGCCAGCCTGGATTCCCTGGCCCCCGAATTCCCCGGCGTGCCGGGCTGGACGAATCTGCAGCAGGCGCTGGCGGAATCGGCTGCCGAAGCCTGGGTCGTCGCCTGCACGACGGCCGCGCACGTCCCTGTTGTCCGGACACTTCTGGAAGCCGGCAAGACAGTCCTCCTGGAAAAGCCCGTGGCCGACAACCTGGAAGAAGCCCGGAGCCTGGCACCGCTGGTCCGGCCGGACTCCGCCAACCTCATGATCGGGCACATCGTGCTGTTCAACAGCGAATTTCAGCAGTTGTGCGTCGAGGCGCAGCAGCGTGGCGCGCTCGCGTACGTCGACTGCGTGCGCCATCGGCCGGCCAGTATCCCTGGGGCTTTCCCCGGCGAGAACCCGTTACATGCAGTGATGGTCCACGACCTCTACGCCACCCAGGTTCTCGTCAATCGTGCCGATCCGTCGTACTACCACGCTCGGTTTCACCGCACGCGCACGGGGGAAGTGGATCTGGCGGTCGCACAGCTCCAGTGGCCCGACGGCCTCCTGGCATCGTTCGCTGCGTCGTACCTGACTCCCGCAGGGATGCCACCGAGGGGGTTCGATCGGATGGAGGTCTTCGGCACGGGCTGGTCGGCGCGGATTAACCCGAATCCCAGGCCGATTGAGGTGTGGGGTGAGGGTGCTTTCTGGCCCCTGGCCCTGGAGATACGCGCCGACACCACCGGGGCCACGGGCATGATGGCCGAAGAGCTCCGCTGCTTCTGCCGCGTGGTGCGGGGGCAGCAAAGCGTTCCCGTGGGAGCGACCTACGGCGACGCACTCCAGGTGCAGCAATGGATGGACAAACTGGAGTCCGGACTGGACCGTGGTCCGACGACGTCCTGACCGTGCAAGTTGCTCCGCCCGGAAGTCCGACATACCTGCGACTACTTCGTTTTCAGGAGCATGCGCTACGAGGTCTGCTCATGCACAGAGTGCTCAGCAATCGCATTGCGCAGAGGCAGAAGGCCTTCAGGTCAGGATGTCCCTGACAACGCTTCCGTAGACGTCGGTGAGGCGGAAGTCACGTCCGGCGTGGCGGTAGGTCAGCCGCTCGTGGTCCAGGCCGAGCAGGTGCAGGATCGTCGCGTGGAAGTCGTGGAGGTGCACCTCGTCCGCCGCGACGCTGCAGCCGTGCTCGTCGCTCTCGCCGTGGCTGACGCCGCCCTTGATACCCCCGCCGGCCAGCCAGGAGGTGAACGCCTCGGCGTGGTGCTCGCGCCCCGCCGCGTCCCTGGCCGTGTTGAACGGCGTGCGGCCGAACTCGCTGGTCCAGACGACCAGCGTGTCGTCGAGCATGCCGCGGCCCTTCAGATCCCTGAGAAGCCCGGCGATCGGCCGGTCCACGTTCTTCGCCAGCCGGCCGTGGTCGGTCATGTTGCCGTGGCTGTCCCAGTTGTTCGACGCGCCGGTGTCGATCAGCTCGACGAACCGCACCCCGCGCTCGGCCAGCCGGCGCGCCACCAGGCACTGCCAGGCGAACCCCTTCGTGCTGCCGCGCTCCAGCCCGTACAGCCCCAACGTCGCGTCGGTCTCCCCGGACAGGTCGAACGCCTCGGGCGCCTCCGCCTGCATGCCGAAGGCGGTCTCGAACGAGCGAATCCGCGCAGCCAGTTGGGCGTCGGCGCCGCGCCCGGCGAGGTGCCGGCGGTTGAACGCCTGCGTCAGGCCCACCTCCATCTCCTGCAGCTCCGCCGCGCTCTGGCGGCGCTTGACGTTGGGGATCGGCTCCGGCCCGGGGGCCACGGCTGTCCCCTGGTGGCAGCCCGGCAGGAAGTCCGAGGCCCACACCTGACCGCCCGCGTACGGCAGGTGCGGCGCCAGCACGATGAACGACGGCAGGTTCTGGTTCACCGTCCCCAGCCCGTGGCTCACCCAGGAGCCGATGCTCGGCCGGGCGAACGTCACCGAGCCGGTGTGGATGCCGAGCGTCGCCTGGAAGTGGTCGGCGTGGTCGTTGCGCATCGAGCGGATCAGGCACAGGTCGTCGGCACACTCCGCGAGGTGCGGAAACAGCTCGCTGATCCACAGGCCCGACTTGCCGCGCTGCTTGAACGCCCACTGCGGCCGCTTGAAGTACTTCTCCGCCGAGCGGTTGTCCGGCGCGAACGCCTCCAGCATCTTCGGCGGGACGCGGTACGTCTTGTTGTGGTCGGCGAAGAGCTTCGGCTTGTAGTCGAACGAGTCGACATGAGACACGCCGCCGCTCATGGTCAGGAAGATAACGCGCCTGGCGCGCGGCTTGAAGTGCGGCGCCTTCGGCGCGAGCGGGTCGGCGCCGGGCTTCGCCCCGTCGGCGGCCAGCAGCTCGGAGAGGATGCCGGGTAGCAGCAGTGAGCCGCCCACGAGCGAGCGGAGCAGCGAGCGGCGGGAGGGGCAGCAGCGGGCAGGGGTCATGACGGTCACTCTTGCCAGGGGGCGTTGGTCGGTCGGCCAGTCAATCGATGAAGATGAACTCGTTGGCGCTCAGGAGCGCCCGTGCGAAGGCGGACCACGCCTGCGGCTCGACCTGGTCGGCCGGGGTCCGCAGGCCGGTCAGCTTCTCGCGGTAGCGCCGCAGGAACTCCTGGGCCTCTTGCCGCTCCTCGGGGCCCGGGGGCCGGCCCCAGGCCAACTGGAACGCCAGACCCAGCCGCGCCGGGTCGCCCGGCACGGCGGCGGTCACCCGCGCCGCGAACTTCGCCGCCACGGCGTGCGCCAGCGGGTCGTTCATCATGAACAGCGCCTGCAGCGGCGTCGTACTCGGCAGCCGTGCCCCGGTGGCCGTGCTCGGGTCGGCCCCGTCGAACAGCGCCAGGTAGGGGTGCTTGCGGAGCCGCTGCTGCATCAGGTAGACGCTGCGGCGGCGCGTCTCGTAGACGGCGGCGAACGGGCTGTGCTGGGTGAAGCCCCAGGTGTCCTGCGGCGGGAAGGGGTGCGGCCCCGGGCGGGTCTCGTCCAGCTCGCCGCCGACGAACAGCAGCGCGTCGCGAATCGACTCGGCGTCGAGCCGGCGGCGCGGGTGCCGGCTGAGCAGATCGTTGTCCGGGTCGCGGCCCAGGGAGGCCGGCGCGTCAGCGCTGGACTGCTGCCAGGTCCGCGAGAGCAGCACGAGCCGGTGCATCGCCTTGACCGACCAGCCGCTCTCGACGAAGCGCGCGGCGAGGTGGTCGAGCAGGTCAGGGTGCGTCGGGGGACTGCCCTGCCGACCGAAGTCGTTGGGCGTCGGCACGAGCCCCTTGCCGAAGTGGTGCTGCCAGATGCGGTTGACCATCACCCGCGCCATCAGCGGGTTCCGTGCGTCCGTCAGCCAGTGCGCCAGCTGCAGCCGGCCACTCCCTTTCACGTCCGCCGGCAGCGTCTGGCCGCCGAGCACCGCGGGGAAGCCGCGCGGCACCTCCTCGCCCAGGTGGGCGGGGTCGCCGCGCAGGTGGATCTTCGCGTTGGCCGGCTTGCCCTCCGCC
>JBBQPD010000263.1:0-7505 GCA_038331535.1 Gemmatales bacterium
CTGGGTGGCCATCAGAACCGTAAACTGGACCATCTACCTGGCTGGCTGGTTCTGTGGCGCGGCTGGATGCAACTCCAAGCCATGCTGGACGGTGCGGCCGCCGCCAGTGCCGCGAAGATGTGACTAAACTTAAGCCATCAACCTCCGGCTCGCGTCGTTTTCGCGCCGGCACATCTCCTCTCCGCCGTTCGTACCATATATTTGAGCAACCGGCACGAATCTTCTCTCCCTCGCAGGGTCGTCGTCATGCGGAAACGGCAGCTCAACTGGAAGCTCCTCTTGTGGCTCGTCGGCACGGCAGCGGTTTCGACCGCGGTGGTCCGCTTCGCCCACAGCGCGCAGATGAAACGTCATGCCCGAACCCTGCTCGCGCAGGCGGACCAGGAGGAAGCGGACGGCAAGCTCGACCGCGAGGCTGAATACCTCAAACGCTATCTCTCATTCAACGGCGGCGACACCGACGCGCTGGCGCGCTACGGCTTCGCCCTCGACCGGACCGCCACGTCGGACGCCGCCCGCGCGCGCGCCGCCGCGGTGTTCGAGAAAGTGCTGGTACGCGACCGCAAGCGCGACAAGGTTCGCAGCCGACTCATCGAACTGTGCCTGGAGTTGGGCCGGTTCACGACGAAGGAAGCGGGCTGGCTCGCCGAGGCTCGCCAGCAGGCGGAAATCCTCATCCAGACTCGCCCCGACGATGGTGAGGCCCACCTCCTACTGGGACGCTGCTTCGAGGCTGAGGGAGAACCGAACCTGGCGCGAAGGAGCTACGAACAGGCGGTAAAACAAGACCCGCACCTCCTCTCGGCGTCGGTGCATCTGGCTCGCCTCCTCCGGAGGATGGAGTTCGCGGACGAGGGCGACGAGATCCTCGCCGCAATGGTGCGGGCGAACGACAAGGAAGCGGCTGCTTATCTGGAACGTGCCCTGTATCGCCTGGGCAGCGGCGCATTGAAGGAAGCGGGCGAAGACCTTGCCGAGGCCCACAAATTGGACGAGAAGAACGCCCGTGTTTTGCTGGCCCTGGCGGACCTGGCCCAGCGCGAAGGCAAGGTGCAGGACGCGCGCAAGTGGTGGAATAAGGGCGTCGCGGCCCACGGCGACGATCCAGTCATGCTCGCTGGCCTGGCCACGCTCGAATTGCAACAGGCGCAACCAGCGGCGGCCCGACTCCTTCTGGAAGAGGCCCTGAAGCGCTATCCCTCCGACCCGGAGCTGAATTATCTCTTCACCGAGTCGCTGTTGCAACAGAACCGATTCGACAAGGCCGCGGAGGAGATCGCACAGCTCCGCACGCGCGACGGCATGACCACCCTGGCCAACTTCCTGTCGGCCCGTTTGCTTATGCACCAGCACCGGCCGCTGGAGGCCGCGAACGAGCTGGAGGAGACGCTGCGGCAGTCCTCGCTCGCGCCGGGACTGGCGGCTCTCATCTGCCTGTGCCTGGGCGAGGCTTACGAACAGGTCGGCAACGGTGACCGCCGTCTGGCCGCCTACCGCAAGGCGGTGGAGCTAGGGCCGGGATTGGTACGCGCCCGTGTGCTGTTCGGCGCGGCGCTGCTGGAGACAGGGTCGGCGGAGGCCGCGGTCGAGCAGCTGAGCGAGGCGACGCGCCTGCCGCTGCCGCCGGACGAAGCCTGGACGCTGCTTGCCCGCGCGTTGTTGCAGCATACGCAGACGTTGCCCGTTTCAAGGCGCACCTGGGACAAGGTCGAGGCTGCTCTCGATAAAGCCGCGGTGAATGCCAGTCAGAAAGTCCCGGTCGCGTTGCTGCGTGCCGACGAGCTAATGGCGCGCGGGCGCGAGGCCGAAGCCGACGCCGCACTGGCAAAGGCGTCTACCGAGCTTGGCGTTTCAAAAAACGTCGAGCAGTTGTGGGCCGCGCGCGCCCGCGTGGCGGCGCGTTCGGGGCGCTTCAAACGGGCCGCGGAAGTTCTCGCTGAGGCCCGCGCCAAGCTGGGAGAGAGCGTCGAATTGCGGTTGGCGACCATTGAGTGCTGGCCGGGCGCCGAGGGCGCGAATGCGCTCGCCTTCCTGCGCGACCAGGAAGCGCGCCTCGAGCGCTTCATTACGCCGACGGACCGTGCCCGCGTCGAGACGGCGCTGGCGGCGGCGCATTACCGCATCGGAAATACCGCGGACAGCAATCGTCTTTGTCGTCGGCTCCTGAACTGGCTGAACGACTCGTCCCGACAATCCGAGTTCGACGACTGGGTTCGTCTGCTCGATCTGGCGATGCCGGGCGGGGACGACCGCTTGATCTCTGAGATCATTTCGGAACTAAAAAAACGGGAAGACAACGACGGAGCCTGGTGGCGCTACGCCAGCGCGGCTCACCAGGTTGTCAAGGCCTTTCGCGGCGATCGCTCCGGTTTGGAAGAAGCCCGCGCCGCGCTCGTGAAGGTGACAGCTCTGCGCCCTGGTTGGGGACGTGCGGCGGTGTTGCAGGCGAACCTGGACTATGTGACCGGCGACCCCGTGAAAGCACTTTCCGGTTACCTCCGCGCCTTCGATCTGGGCGAACGACAACTGGAGGTCGTGCAACGTCTCGTGCAGCTGCTGCTGGTGCGCGACCGGCTCGCTGACGCCGACGAGGTCATGCGCAAGGCCCAACAGCAGTTGATCCCGCGCGGCGAGTTCGCCCGCACCGGCGCCGATATCGCTATTCGAGTGCGCAACTTCGAGCGGGCCGTCGTCCTGGCCCGGCTCGCCGTCCCCGAGGACACGACCGATCCGGCAAAAGTGCTCTGGCTCGGCCGCGTGTATGCGGATGCCCGTCAGGCCAACCAGGCCGAGACGTTGTTTCGCGCCGTGATCGACCGCGCCTGGGACGAGGAGAAAAAGGTCTGGCGATACGATCCCCTGGATGCCTGGTTAATCCTGGTAACGCATCTGGCGCGTGACAATCGGCCGCAGGAGGCGGAGGCGACCATCGACCAGATGCGCCGCCAATTGCCGCTGGAGCAACAGCCTTACGCCCTGGGCGTCTGTTATGAAGCGTTGGGCAGGATGGCGAAGGCCGAAGAGAACTTTCGGGCGGCGCTCGAGCGGCGTAAGAATGAAGCGCTGCTGTTGCAGCGTCTGGCGAGCCTGCTCATCCGCCTCAACCGGGCGAAGGAAGCCGAACCGTTGCTCGTGAAGATGCTCGGCCCGACGGTGGTGGCCCCGGAGGCGAACATGACCTGGGCCCGGCGACAACTGGCTTTGCTGCTGGCCGACCGCGGCGGCGATGCGAACTATCAGGGTGCGTTGTCACTCCTGGAGGAGAACCGCAAGAATAGCCGCGAGGCGATTGCCGATGTGCGTGCGCGGGCCTTCGTGCAGGCGACGCGCCCGGACGGACGTTTGGCGGCGCTCAAAACGCTGGAAGAGTCACGCTCGACGCAGCGACTGGACCCCGACGAACAGTTCCGCCTGGCCCGGCTGTATGAAGGTTCGGAGGAAGAATGGCCGCGCGTTCATGACCTGATGGAAGAACTGCTGAAAATGGACGCGATGAATCCGGAATACCTGGCCCATCATGTCGCCAGTCTTCTCGCGCACGGAGAACGCATGGAAGCGCGGCCGTTGGTGGAGCGCCTGGCGCGACTAGAAGGTGAGTCGGCGCGAGTCAAACGTTACCGTGCGGAAGTGCTAAAGACGATGAAGTGACTGGCATTCTCGTTTCCAACCTCGGAGCTTGGGCACGAGAAACGGGCCTCAACGCTATTACGGTCGGTTTCCCTTTGGGGTGTGCCTCCCGAAGTAGGCGAACAGGCACTCGCCGTAGAACCGCCGACCTGCGGCCTGAAGGGCCGCTTCCCTCAGCCCAGGCCGAAGGCCTGGGAACCTCGAGCGCACCACAACCCTTGCCCAGGCCGTTGGCCTGGGCCGACAGAAGCGGCCCTTCAGGCCGCAGCACAGGTTCGGGAGGCACACCCTTCCCTTTCCCTTTGCCCCTTTGCGCAATCACCGCTTTCTTCTTGCCCCCACCACCCTTCGTCGGCTAAGATAACCATGCCTTCCCGCCAGCCGCCCAACCCGCCTCAAGGAGATAACGCGATGAGCAACCGGGGGGACGCTCTCGTGGGCTGTTCCGATTTCCGCCAAACGCTTTCGCCCGATCGGCGCAGTTTCCTCAAGACCGGCGTCCTGGGCGCCAGCGGTCTGAGTCTGGCGCAGTTGCTCCGCGTTGAAGCGCAGGCTTCGACCGCACCGACGACCAGCGGCCGTAAGCCGTCTGTCATCATCCTGTGGATGCGCGGCGGCCCCAGCCACATCGACATGTGGGACACCAAGCCCGACGCCCCGGTCGAGTTTCGCGGCGAGTTCGGCACCATGCCGACGAAGGTGCCAGGTATCACGCTCACCGACATGCTGCCGATGTGCGCGCAGGTTATGGACAAATGGTCCATCGTCCGCAGCCTGTATCACGGCGACGCCGGCCACTCCACCGGCGACCAGATTTGCTTCACCGGCTACCCGTCCGGTCCCAACCCCGACGAGAACGTCTACCCCAGCTGCGGCTCCATCGTGTCGCGGCAGCTCGGCCACCTCGACCCGCGCTTGCCGGCTTATGTGATGATTCCGCGCAACGTGCCCGGCACCGGTTCGGCCTATCTTGGCGCTGCACACAAGGCGTTCGAGACCGGCGCCGATCCCGCCAATCCTGGACCGTTTCGCGTGCCGAACTTCGAGCTGCCGCAGGGCGTGGGGATGGAGCGTGTTACCGACCGTAAGGATCTGCTGGCGGGCTTCGATAAACTGCGGCGCGACGTGGACGCCAACGGGCAGATGAACGCCCTGGATCGCTATGGCCGGCAAGCGTGGGACATTCTGACTTCGCCGGCCGCGCGCGACGCCTTCGACCTGGACCGTGAGCCGGCGCCGGTGCGCGAACGCTACGGCTTCATGCCCGCCTTCGACCCGAAATCCGCCGACCGTTGCGGCTCGCCAGCGTGGAGCCAGCGCATCCTGCTGGCGCGCCGCCTCGTCGAGGCCGGCGTCCGCCTGGTGACGGTCGATCTGCGCTGGTGGGATACGCACGTCAAGGGCTTCGAGTCGCTGAAACTTGGCTTCCTGCCGCGCTTCGATCGGGCGTATTCGGCGCTGATCGAGGACTTGTCGGCGCGCGGGCTGCTGGAATCGACGCTGGTGATCGCCTGGGGCGAGTTCGGCCGCACGCCGCGCGTCAACGGCAACGCCGGCCGCGACCATTACCCGAACGTGTTCAGCGCCGCGCTGGCCGGCGGTCCGGTAAAGGGTGGTCGTGTGGTCGGTTCGTCGGACGAAAAAGGCGCCTTCCCGAAGAACAATCCCAAGACGCCGCAAGACGTGCTGGCGACGATGTATCAGCACCTCGGCATCGACACGGAAGCGCAGTACCTGCACCTGACCGGCCGGCCGATCAGCGTCTTGCCGAGCGGCAAGCCCATTGTGGAATTGATGTGATCTGATTATTCGCCTGAAACGGGCTTGCCGTTTCGCGCGAAACGCAAAGCACGTGTCACGCCGCCTGGATCGTCGGCGCCTTCTCGTCCCGCGATTCTTCCATCATCAACCCTGCGAGCCTTTCTACCTCATCGCGCAGTTCGCGCAGTTGGTTCACATCCCGTTCGTGTTGCGCTAGTAATAATCGCATTTCCTGCACGCGCTGAAGGTCGGCGTCGTGGGCCTCGGTCATGCGCTGATCCCACTTCCGCTGCCGTTTCGACAGCTTGCGCCGCAAGGTGATGACTTGCTCCTCGTCCAGGCGAAGCAGCCTGTCGCGCTCCTCCTGCTTGCCGGCTTCTTCCAGCAGCGCCTGACGTTCCCGTTCCAGCTCGGCCTCGGCTTCATGCACCAACTCCTGACTCTGGCGGCGCAGCCTGTCCAGCCGCTTCTCCGCCGCCGCCGCGTTCTCGGCTTTGCTCAACACTTCGAGGCGCAGCCGCTCCAGGGCCAGCGTCTCGCCCGCAAGCGCTTGCTGATCGCGGAGCAGCGTCGTCATCCGCGCCCGGCATTCCTCGCGCAGGACGGCATACTGCTTCCGCGTCTCCTCGCAGCGCGTCCGGGCGGTCTGCAATGCCTCGGTGTCCGCGCGCTGACGTTTGAAAGTGCGGTGGTACAGCCGCAGCAGGCGACGGACGCGGGCGGCGGCCGACTCCTCGCAAACCTTCGCCCCAGCTAGCACGCGCTCGCGCTCCGCCTCCCACTCCTGGGCGCTGGCCGAGAGACGAGCCTGGCGACCCTCCAGCGAACAGCGCAGTTGCGCCAGCAGTTCCTGCCGCTGTTCGAGCTGGGCGGCCCACGCGCTCAACTGGTTCTCGCGCTCCGTGAGTTGCCGTTCGCGCTCGTTTTGGCGCTGGCTGGAATCTTCCAGTTCGGCGAGGACTTCTTCGCGCTGCTTTTGCCAATGATCTTGCACATCCAGAACGCCGCGCCACTGTTCCAGCAGGTGCAGCCGCTGATCGGCGAGACAGCCGGCGAGACGCGTCAAGACGATGGGTGCTTCAACGCGATTGACGGGAGCGACGGCTTCAACCAGATTCGGCGTCGGGGGCAACGCGGCGACGGCTGCCTGCTCCAGAGCTTGCAATTTCTGCCGCTGATTGCGGATGCGCGCTTCCAATCCGGCCGCCTCTTGTTCGCGCGTCGCCTTGACCCGTTCCCAGCCGCGCTGTTCGTCGGCCAGCGCCTGCTCCCGGTGGGCTACCTCCTGCTCGCGCTCCGATAGCTCGCGCGCTCGTTGATCGTATTCCGTCTTCTCGCGGTTAAGGCAGGCTTCCCAGTCCTGTTGCGACAGGCTCAGTTCTTCCCACGACTGTTCGAGCTGGCGCCGACCCAGCTCCATCGCGCCGTTGTGCTGGAGCCGCTGCTCCGACAGGGCCAAGCGCTCGCGCTCCAACGCCCCGGCTTCGCTGTCGAGCTGATCCACGGCCGTGTTCAGCTCGTCCTCGCGCCGCGCCAATTCCTTCTCGTGAGCGCTGAAATGTTCCTCCCAGCGGCGCTTGAGGCGCTTGCGCAGCTCGATGAAGCGGGCGCGCTCCGTCTGCGAGAGCTTGCGTTCCGCGTCGGCCTCGGCGAACGCCTGCTCGGCCTCCCGATGCCGCGCCGCCAGTATTCGCTCCGCGCCGGCCCGCTCCTCCTTGATGGCGTCGCGCTCCGCCCTGATCTGTTCGCGCTGTTCGACCAGAAGCAGTCGTTTCTCTTCGAGGTGCTTGGCGAGTTGCTCCTCCTGCCGTTCCAGTCCGCCGCGTCGTTGGAGAAGCCGCAACTCTTCTTCAGTCAACGCCGCCTGCTGGGCGACGACGGCCGCGGCCTGGATGCGCAGCGCGTCGCGCTCCGCTTCGAGGGCCGGCGCTGTCGCGGCCGCTTCATCCCGACCGTCGTCGGGCTGGGGCGCAGGGGTAGGTTGCATCCGGCGGCTCCGCTGTGGGCGTAGTCTGGACCACAGTCTTCTATCGACCGCTGGGGGGAGCGAAGTTGAGAATGAGGATAACGAGGCCAACGGCTCGCCTCATTGCCCCCGGCCTTCCAGCCTTACGATC
>JBBQPD010000264.1:0-7493 GCA_038331535.1 Gemmatales bacterium
TCGCGCGGCTTGATGCCGGCGGAGACGACGATCATCTTGACGTCGAGCTGGGCGCCGTCGGCGAAGGCCATGCCCTCGACCTTGCCGTTGCCGACGATTTCCTTGGTGTTCTTGTTGAGGTGGACCTGCACGCCCAGGGCGTTGATCTTGCCGACCAGCACCTTCGAGCCGGCGTCGTCAATCTGCCGGGGCATCAGGCGCGGCGCGAACTCGACGACGTGCGTTTCCAGGCCGAGGTCGTACGACGCCTTGGCCGCCTCCAGACCAAGCAATCCGCCGCCGATGACGGCCGCCTTCTGCACCGTCTTGCCGTAAGCGATGATCTGTTCGAGGTCTTCGATGGTGCGGTAGACAAAGACGCCCTTCTTTTCCACGCCTGGCAGTGGCGGCACGAACGGCGCCGATCCGGTGGCCAGCACGACGTAATCGTAAGGAATCTCCTGCCCCTGCGCGGAGCGTATCACGCGGGCGGCGCGGTCGATTTCGATGGCGCGGTCGCCGACGAACAAGGTGATACCGTTCTGCTCGTACCACTCCGGAGCGACCAGAGCGAGCTTCTCGGCCTTACGATGCTCGAAGTATTTCGTGAGGTTGACACGGTCATACGCGGCGCGCGGTTCTTCACAGAAGGTCACGATTTTGAAGTCGTGTTCGGCGTCGAAATCGACGAGGCGCTCGCAGAAGCGATGCCCCACCATGCCGTTGCCGATGACCACCACGGTCTTCTGTTGCTTGCCTTTCACGTCGCATCTCCAGAGAGTCCGAGCAGTCAGGTCTCCATACCCATAACGCAAATCCGATACCGGCCCTCACATGGCGGTTCTATCGCAATTGATAAACCATTGCCAAGACAAGAGATAGGATCAGGCAACGTTGTTCATCAAGGACAGGGAGCGTCGGGGCAGGCGCAGACCTTACGCAGTCAATGCCGGCATCCTGGGCAAATGCGCCAGATCGAGACAATGGCATCTCGCGGGAGTGCAGCGCTTTTTCGGAGAGAAGAAATCAGCCGAAAAGCGGGGGTTGTGGGTGATTTCAGCGTCTCGACGGCAGGCATACGATCGTTCGGCCGGTCTCTTGGCATACCAGTTGCGTTCGTCGGCGGACTCATGCCTCTGATCGCCTCCTCGATCAGAGCGCTGGGGCGAGAGCGCCCAACTCGCCCCAGCGCTCGCCCACCCCCTGCGCGATCAGGCTTCCTTCCGCTTACTTCGTGCGCGGCTCTTTCAAAGACACGATACCTTAACTCTCAAACGGGTTGCCAATGAATCTGCGCGAATTCCGCCGTGCCGGCCACTTTCCGAGTCTGCTCAGTTCCTTCCTGTACTTCGACGTGAGCTTCATGGTCTGGGTGCTCGTCGGCGCCCTGGCCAATAGCATCGCACTCGACCTGAAACTCGATCCCGTCAAAGACGCCGGCCTCAAGGGCTTCCTGGTCGCCATACCGTTACTTGGCGGCTCCATCCTGCGGCTGGTACTTGGCGTGATGACGGACCGGCTCGGCGCCAAGACGACGGGCGTCATTGGAATGATCCTGACCGCGGTGCCGCTGCTGCTCGGCTGGCTGTGGGCTGACTCGTTCAACGAAATGGTTCTCGTCGGCCTGATGCTCGGCGTGGCCGGGGCGAGCTTCGCGGGGGCGCTGCCGCTGGCCAGCCGCTGGTATCCGCCGCAGTACCAGGGTTTGGCGATGGGCATCGCCGGCGCCGGCATTCGCATGTTGATGATCCTCTATATTGGCATGGCGGCGTCGATGGCCGGCGTCGTCTTGCTGCCGTCGCTGCCGGTCGCCGTCGTGCTGCTCTTCATCGGCATCGGTATGCTCGGCATGGGCAACGGCTCGGTGTTCCAGTTGGTGCCGCAGCGCTTTCAGAAGGAAATCGGCGTCATGACCGGCATCGTCGGCGCCGCCGGCGGCCTCGGCGGTTTCTTCCTGCCGAACGTACTGGGGTCGCTGAAGAAGTTGACCGGTAGTTTCGGCCCCGGCTACCTGTCGTTCGCGCTGACCGGCCTCGTGTGCGCGGGAGCGCTGATGTTCATGCGGACAGCCTGGGAGCGGTCGTTCCTGTGCCAGGGCGGCAAGGCAGTGGAAGGACCGGGAGACCTCGCGCCGGCCGTGGCCGCGGCCGGGCCTACAGAAGGCATTCTTGTAGCTCCTGGTGTGACGAACTGACCCATCTTCGCCGCTTGCGGCTTAGCGGGGGAGAAACCGCTAAGCCGCAAGCGGCCAATTCTGCTTGCATCTCATCCTCCGGCATCCCATCATAGATTCATCCTGCCTCCGCTCAGCCCCGCCGCGCCGAGGATCATCCCACCATGCCGTGGATTCGCACATCACTCATTTTCATCTTCGCCGTCGGCGCCCTCGCTGCCGAACCGGCCCCGTTTCGGTTATCCGACGCCGACCGCAACTTCTGGTCGTTCCGTCCACCCGTTCGCCCCGTCGTTCCCGCACTCCGCACTTCGCACGCCGCACTTCGCACGCCCCTCGACGCTTTCTTGTTGGCCGCGTTGGAGAAGAAGGGGCTGACCTTCTCCCCAGAGGCGGACCGCCCGACGCTGCTGCGGCGGGCGACATTCGACCTGACCGGGTTGCCGCCGACGCCGCAAGAGATCGACGCTTTCCTCGCTGATACGCGGCCCGACGCCTATGATCGGCTCATTGATCGGCTGCTGGCTTCGCCGCGCTACGGCGAGCGCTGGGGCCGGCACTGGCTCGATCTCGCCGGCTACGCCGACTCCGAAGGCATCCTCGACGCCGACTATGTGCGCGCGGCGGCGTGGCGCTACCGCGATTACGTCATCCGCGCTTTCAACGCCGACAAGCCATACAACCGCTTTCTCAAGGAACAGTTCGCCGGCGACGAATTGACCGATTACTGGACCGCCTACCGCACGCAGAAAGAACTGCCGCCGGACGTGGTCGAAGGGCTGACGGCGACGGGCTATCTGCGCTGTGCCTCCGATACGAGCCGGCCCGATTTCACGACCATCAAGAACGCGCCGGGCTACTACTTCCAGACGCTCGACGACACGGTAAAGATCGTCTCGTCCGGCATCCTGGGTCTGACGCTGCAATGCGCCCGCTGTCACGATCACAAGTACGACCCGCTGCCTCAGACCGATTACTACCGGATGCAGGCGATCTTCATGAGCGCCTACCGTCCGTCGCAGTGGGTGCCGCAGGTGCAGCGCCGCATCCTTGAGGCGTCCGAGGCGCAGGAGAAGGAGGCGAAGGAGTTCAACGCCAAGATCGACGCCGCCGTCGCCCCGCTGAAGAAACAGATCGAGGAAGTCAAGAAGCAGAAGGAACAGGCGGCGAAGCTGGCCGAACTGACGAAGGCGCTCCAGGCCGAGGAAGCGAAACGCCGTGTCTTGCCGGAGATTCGCGCCATCTACGACCTACCCGGCGACGCCAAGACGCTGCTGCTGAAGCGCGGCGACTACCTCACGCCCGGCCCTGAAGTGCGCCCCGGCGTCCTCGTCGCGCTGACGACGCCGAAACCATTCGACTGGAAACAACCCGCCGCCGAAGCGAAGACCAGTGGTCGGCGGCTGGCGTTCGCCGAATGGTTGACGCAGCCGGACCATCCGCTGACGGCGCGCGTCCTGGTCAACCGTCTGTGGCTGCATCACTTCGGCGAGGGCCTCGTCGCAACCCCAGACAACTTCGGCCGCACCGGCTCACCGCCGTCGCACCCTGAGCTGCTCGACTGGCTGGCGACGGAGTTCGTGCGCGAGGGCTGGAGCGTCAAGCGAATGCACAAGCTCATCATGAGTTCGACGGCGTATCGGCAGTCCTCCGCGCGAAACGTAAACAATCAGCAAGTCGATCCGGAGAACCGCCTGTTGTGGCGGCAGCGCCTGCGGCGCCTGGAGGCGGAGGCGCTGCGCGACGCGATCCTGAGTACCAGCGGCGGCCTCAACGTGCAGATGTACGGTCCGCCGGTGCCGATGGTGCGCCAGGGCGACGGCGAGATTGTGACGCCAGCCGATGCCACGGGCGCGCGGCGCTCCGTCTATCTGCAAGTGCGGCGGTCGCAGCCGTTGACGTTGTTGCAAGTCTTCGACCAGCCGGTGATCGAGACGAACTGTACGCGCCGCAGTGCGTCCACGGTGTCGTCGCAGGCGCTGACGTTGTTGAACAGCGAGTTTCTCTCGCGCCAGGCCGACGCCTTCGCCGCGCGCGTGCTGCGCGAGAAGCCGGACGACGCGGCGGGGTATGCCCTATTCCTTGCGTTCGGCCGCAAAGCGACGGAGAAGGAGCGAACAGTGCTGACGGCGTTCGTCAAGGAACAGAGGGTGCGTCATGCCGGCGCGGCCAATGCAGACCGGCGCGCGCTTGCGGACCTGTGCCAGATGCTTCTGAGCGCGAATGAGTTCGTGTATATTGATTGAGTGAATTTTCTTGAGGGAGAGACCGATGAACGTCGAGCAAATCATGGTGGCGAAACGATCCCAACCTTTCCTACCCTTTCGCGTCGTTATGAGCGACGGGTCGTCCTACCTTGTTCGGCATCCAGATTTTCTCGCCCGTTCTCCATTGGATGACACGATTATCGTCTTCCACAAAGACGGAACCTGGAGTGCATTGGACGTGTATCAGATGACCGAGATCAAATTTGAACCTGCCCCCCGCGGCAAGAAGAAGTAACGCTCAAACGTCGACCGATGCCAGATGCTTTTGAGCGCGAATGAGTTCGTGTATATTGATTGAGACAACGAAACCTGGCGTGAGGAGTTAGTTATGACGTCAGATGTCTTGCGGGCCGCGATACGGGCACGGCCGTTCGTGCCATTCACAATAATCATGGGTGACGGTCACGAGCATCGAGTGCCGCACCCAGAGTTTCTCGCCATGTCTCGCAGCGGCCGATTGGCCTACCTTGTGAATGATGACGACACCTGGAGTGTTCTTGACCTGCTGCTCATGACCGAACTTCGTCTGAGAGAGATTCCCCAAGCTCCGCCCGTGTGACGCTCCTGAGCTCGGAGTAAGTGTATGACTCTTAATCGTCGCGAAGTCCTCACTCGTCTCGGCGGCGGCTTCGGCGGTCTCGCCCTCGGCTCCCTACTGCGCGCTTCGGAATCGACGCTGGGCAAGCCGCACTTTGCCCCGAAAGCGACGGCCGTCATCCAGCTTTTCATGCACGGCGGACCGAGTCACGTCGATCTTCTCGATCCCAAACCGATGCTCGACAAGTACGACGGCAAACCCGCGCCGGCCGAGGTTGCCGACGATGAGAAGATCACCGGCAACCTCCTCAAAAGCCCATTCAAGTTCGCCAAACATGGCCAATCGGGCCTCGACTTCGCCGAGCCGCTGCCGCACATCGCCGCCCACGCCGACGAGATCGCCGTCATTCGCTCCATGTTCACCGAACACCGCAATCACGAACAGGCGCTGTGGATGATGCACACTGGCCTGACCGTCGCCGGACGGCCGAGCATCGGCGCTTGGGCGGCTTACGGACTCGGCACCGTCAATCAGAACCTGCCGGCTTACGTCGTCCTGCCCGACCCGCGCGGCCTGCCGGTGGACGGCATTCGCAACTGGTCGAGCGGTTGGCTGCCGCCGGTCTATCAGGGCACGCCGTTCCGCTCCGAAGGAATGCCGGTACTGAATCTCAAGCCGAAGACGCCGCGGCTACCGTTGGTCGAGGAAGGCCGTTTCAAACTACTCAACGACCTCAACGCGGACCACAAGTCGCGCCATCCCGACGAGCTGGAACTCGACGCTCGCATCGCCAGTTTCGAGCTGGCCGCGCGGATGCAACTGGCCGCGACCGATGCCCTGGACGTGAGCCACGAATCGCCGCTGACGCACAAACTCTACGGACTCGATAACGCGACGACAAAGCCCTACGGCGCCCGCTGCCTGATGGCGCGGCGCCTCGTCGAGCGCGGCGTGCGCTTCGTGCAAATCTTCATGTCCGGCCAGCCGTGGGACACGCACAACAACAACGCGGCCGGCACGCGCTCCTGCTGCCAGCAGACCGACCAGCCGGTCGCCGCGCTGCTGACCGACCTGAAGCAACGCGGCCTGCTGGAATCGACGCTCGTCTTCTGGGGCGGCGAGTTCGGCCGCACGCCGGGCGCCCAGGGCAAGGACGGCCGCGACCATCACCCCTACGGTTTCAGCGTCTGGCTGGCCGGCGGCGGCATCAAGGGCGGCCAGACCTACGGCGCGACCGATGACTTCGGCTACCGTTCCGTTGTGAATCGTTGCAGCGTGGCAGATTTGCACACGACGATGCTGCACTTGATGGGGTTGGATCACACCAAATTGACGTACCAGCATCACGGTCGCGACGAACGGTTGACGGACGTGTATCAGCCACGAATACTGCGGGAATTGCTGGCATAAGTGCTTGGCGTTTCGCGAAACGCCAAGCGGCAGCCCCTCAATACATCTCAAACATCTGCTCGCCGCCGTGCGCGGGATTGCCGATCAACTTCTGGCCGCGCGGATCGACGACGAAATCCAGGAGTTCCAACGGCACCTGTCCGATCAGGACAGGAATGTCATCGGACGTTTCAAGCACATCGAGCGGACACGAGCGGCCCATGATGGTCAGACGGACGATGGCGTACATCTGGGCCTCACGGTGACCGCTCGTTGTGAGCGTCCTTTTCTTGGTCAATGGCTTCAACCCTAGTTGCTTAATCAAGCTGCTCGGGAGCGAAAGCGCTGTCGTGCCCGTATCGACCAGCGCATCCTTCACCGTCACACGGCGCACTGCGTCGGGCGCCCGGTGTCCCAAGTCGGCTTCGCAAAGATCGCTCACGTTTTCGATTGTCGCTTCGGTGAGTACCCGGCCCATCGTTTCAGTCCCCATGATGGCGACTCCTTCTTGACGGCGAATCCCGGATTCATCCTACCAGATCGAGACGCCGCTTGCGGCCCACCTCCGCTAAGCCGCAAGCCGCAACCCTCCTCACTTATCCTTGAAATCCGCTGCAAACGCCTTCGCGTTCAGCGTCTCGCCTGTCGCGCGCTTCGTCAATTCGTTCCACGGCAATGTCCGGCCCGGCTCGAAGACGCGCTTCTTCATGAAGTCGCCCACCGCCTTGTCGCCGACGTAGATCACCGTATTCGGGTCCATGCCCTTGTACACGTCGCGGGCAATGGCGTGATGCACCTGTGAGGCGAACAGTTCGCCCATCATGTAGTTGTGATAATACACCGGCGCCACCACGATGTGAATCTTACTGCCATAGTCCGGAGCATTTCGCCCCTTCGGACGTTTCTGTAACTGATACTTCTCGACCAGATCCCACCACAGCTTGTTGAGATCCTGCTCGGGATTTTCATACATACCCTTCTCGAAACGCAGCATCACCTGGCACCAACGCGAGAAGATCAGCAGCCGATACTTCAACGCCGTCGAGGCGTCGCGGTCATACGCTTTGGGTTCAGTAACCTTCACGCCCATTTTCCGCAAAAACTCCGACCGGCTCGCCAGACGCTCGAACATCATGGCCACGCCCTC
>JBBQPD010000265.1:0-7486 GCA_038331535.1 Gemmatales bacterium
GTAGTGATCCTGCACACCAACGACATTCACGGCCACCTGACCGCTTGGAAAGGCTGGGAAGGCGACCTCAAGGACAAGACGGTTGGCGGCTTCAGTCGGCTGGCCGGGGCCGTCGCCCAGGCGAGGAAGGGAGCGAAGGACACCCTCCTGCTGGACGCTGGCGACCTGATCGGCGACTCAATGATTGCGGACCTGACCGAAGGCAAGGCGATGGTGGAAGCCCTGAACCACCTGAAGTACGACGCTCTGGCCATCGGCAACCACGAACCGGACTTCGGGATGGCGGTGCTGCGGCAGCGGATGAAAGACGCCACCTTCCCCGTCGTCGCGGCTAACCTCATCGAGCGCAGAGGGAGCAATCTGTTCGCCAAGCCCTACGTCGTCAAGAAGGTCGGCGGCGTGGCGGTCGGCATCCTCGGGCTGGCCTACCCGAAGACGCCGTGGACGACGGCGGCGAAGAACGTCGCCGATGTCGAGTTCCAAGACCCGGTGCCGGCGGTCAAGCTCTATCTGCCGAAGATGCGGGACGACGGGGCCGAACTGGTCGTCGTCCTCTCGCACCGCGGCCTGGGCGGCGACAAGCTCCTGGCCAAGGCGGTCGAGGGGATCGACGTGATCGTGGGCGGTCACAGCCACAACCGGATGTCGAAAGCCGAGCAGGTCGGAACCACGCTGATCGTCCAGGCCGGAGCGCACGGCTCCGACCTGGGCCGGCTGGAGTTGACCGTCGAGCGTGGCAAGGTCACCGCCCACACATGCACCTTGACCCTTCTGGATCACGACAAGGTGGACGCCGACGACGACGCAGAGCGGCTTCTGAAGCGGTTGTTGGAGCCGCACCGGAAGGCGATGGACGAGGTCGTCGGCAAGGCGGCGGGGTGGCTTGTGAGGGCGCAAACGCTCGCCGGCCAGGAGGCACGCAAGCGGGACGTGGAGTCGCCCATCGACTCGCTGTTCGCCGACATGCTCCGCGAGCGGACGAAGGCTGACGTTGCCCTGCTGCCCGGCGTCGGCTACGGGGTGGCGATCCCGCCCGGCCCGGTCACCGCCGCCATGCTGCGGCAGATGGTGCCGCACGAAGGCAAGGTGGTCACGATGCGGCTGTCGGGGACGCAGATCATCGAGGTGCTGGAGCAGGCGGTCGAGAACACGTTCACCGACGACCCGGCGGTCAAGGTGGGCGGCATGATTCAGGTGTCGGGCATCCGCTTCCGCTACGACCCGAAGATGGCGAAGGGCCACCTGGTCTGGCACGTCGAGCGGACGGAGGGGCGGTGGAGGCCGATGGACGACTGCACGGTCGCCACGAACACGATGATGGCCGGCGGGGGCCACAACTACCGGACCCTCACGAAGGGCGAGAAGCGGGCCGAACACGGCTCGCAGTACGACATGATCCGCGACTGGATCACGAAGAACTCGCCGGTCGCGGCACCCAAGCCCGGACGCATCACCAAGGCCGACGCCCCCAAATAACGGCCGATGGGCGGAAGCTCGGTCTAACCAATGACAGACAAGCAAGGTGCATCATGAAAACACGGTCGGTGGCTATCATGGCGGTCGCGGCGGTGGCGTTGACGTTCCCCCTGACGGGAAGCCGTCCGGGCCTGCCCGTCTCTCACGCCGATGAAGCGAAGAAGGACGGCCTCCGCGTCGTCCTCGCGGAGACGTGGGACGGCGTGACGAAGATCCGCTTCACGAACGTGGCGGTCCACAAGGGGTCGCCGGAACCCAACCCGGTCAAACGGCGGTTCCGGACGGACGTGCGGTACTGGCTGAAGGGCGCCAAGACCTACGAGAAGGGCGACCTAGGCATCGGCAACCCGGAACTCACCGAGTTCGTCCGCAAGCTCGGCAAGAAGAGCCTCCCGGCGAGCGAGCCGACCACAGCGAGTCTGGTGGCGTCGCTTGTGCGGAGACCGCAGTTCGCTTGAGGAATGGCAGCAGCAGAATCCAGTGCAGCCGGTCGGCTACAGGTTCGTCGCGTACCTCCGCCAGCCCGAAGGTCATGTTTTCACCGCCACCGTTACGATGGCGTGCCCCCGCGCCGCCCGAACCATTCGGCGGGCATACTAGACGGGGGCGACCCGGCGGAGAAAACTGTCCCGTCCGGCTAGAAGAGTGCAGGGCCGCGCTGTGTCCTACGAAATCTTGATTCGCCGAGGGTGATCCGTCAGGGGAGTTCGAGGCCGAAGACGACAGTAAACCGGGTAGTGAAGTTCGCCTGACCCACGGTTGCCGCCAGCAGAATTAAATGGGTTGCCGAGAGAGCCGCCTTCAGGCGCACGAGAACGGGTTCTTCGACTCGGCCCTGCGCCGCCCCTTGCTCCGCGAACCGCAGCACGTCTTTTTCCAGCGGCGAGTACGCCTGACTCGTCTCGAACTGATCGAGGTCGCTGATCTGACGATCCGAGAGGCCGGCCCTCCGACCGAGGGCCAAGTGGTAGTGCAGTCAGTAGTGACAGTCGGTCAGCCGTGTCGTCTTGAGGTAGCCCAGTTCACGCAGTTTTGGATCGAGGTCGTTGCGGATGGCCTGTCCCATTGCTACCACGGCTTCCAGCACGGCCGGCGCGTGCGCGAGCGTGCGATACATATTCGGCACGGCCCCGACACGCGCGCGGAGTTGATCGAACGTCTGGCGAACGGAATCATTCGCTTCAGAATCGGGCACCGGAGTGATGAACGGCATGGGTTTTTCGACTCAGTCAGGCAGCCGCGTAACAGGATAGTCGCCCGGCGGGAAAAGGAAAGGCAACAGGAGCATCCAGTGCAGCCGCTCGACCTTTCGCTCGTCCCTGAGATGCTTCAGGCCGATGGTCATGTCATCATGTCCGTCGGCGGGCTGGGCGCGATAGGTGCCGAAGAGCAAGTCCCACCATGGCAGATTGAAACCGAAATTGCTGTTCGTCTCGCGGGGATAGACCGAATGGTGAACGCGGTGCATGTCCGGCGTGACAACTACCAGGCGAAGCAGCCGATCCAGCCAGACGGGCAGGCGCACGTTACCGTGGTTGAACAACGAAGTGGCGTTAAGCAGCACCTCGAAGATCAGCACGGCCAACGCCGGCGCGTCCAGCAGCACGACCACTGCCGCCTTGATGCCCACGGAAAGGACGATCTCGATGGTATGGAAGCGGATGCCCGTGGTCGTGTCGAGGTCGAGGTCGGCGTGGTGAACCAGGTGCAGCCGCCACAGGAAAGGCACCGCATGAAAAAGGACGTGCTGGAGGTAAATCACGAGGTCAAGGGCCACAACCGAGAGCGTCACGACCAACCAGGCCGGCAGAGTGACGTTGTGGAACAACCCCCAGCCGCGTTCCTGTGCGACGAGGGCCAATCCTATTACTCCGAGAGGAATTAAAAGGCGAACGGCCAGTGTGTTCAGCACGACCAGGCCCAGGTTGCTCGCCCAGCGCAGGGGCCATCCGACCGTGAGCCGCCGGCGCGGGGCGAGGACTTCCCACAAGGCCATCACCAGCAGCACGCCGACGAAGCAGCCCAAGCGGATCGCCTGCTGGTTGAGGATGTCCATGAGTGGCGTTCCTACACGTCGGTCACTTCATCCCCTTGCGCGGGTCGTCGTCCGGGTTGACGTAGGTCAGCGACCACGGGCCGGTGCCGTGCAACTGAATGACCGTTTCTCCCTTCGCCCACACGAAATGCTTCATGCCAGCCGGCCAAGTGCCGAACGCCCCGGCAGGCATTTCCTTCCCCATGTCCGCATCGAACTTGTCGCCCATACCGACGTAGAACGTGCCGGAGATCACGGTCAGCCGCTCCGCCTTCGGGTGGATGTGCGGCGGAATCTTGTAGCCGTCAGGCACGCGCACACGCATCACGAACGGCCCCTCTTTACCGGGGTCGCCCTCCAGCACGGCCACCTTCGCGCCACGCGGCAGGATGGCCGGCGCTTCGGACCACTTCATTTCCTTGGGCGTGTAGACGGCGAGGTCCATTTTCTCGCCCTTCTTCTCGTGCGGTTCGCCGCCGCCGCGACCGCACGCGATGGCGAGGACGATCAGGGCGCACGGGATCATTGATTTCTTCATGTGATGACCTCCCTACGGTGCCTTCTGCTCACTGGCGGCACGGAGCCGCAGTCTGGGCGGGGATTTCCGGGCAAAGGTCAAGTTAGTGTGGCGGGGGTGGTAGGGTGACGGCGGCTCGCTGATACCTGGCTAGACGCCCATTAGCAGAGCTAATGCGTCGTAGGACGGCCCAGGCGGGCGGGGAGCAGGTCGAGGAAAAGGTGCGCAGGGGAGGACAGGACGCGGCGGCGGTCCCACGCGGCGAACAGGTCACGGCCTAGCGTCAGTCCGTCAACCCGGAGGGCGTGCAGTTGCCCGGCCCGGACCTCCCGGCGGACGGTCTGGGCGGACAGCACCGCCACGCCGAGGCCGCGCTGCACGGCCTCTTTAATGGCCTCGTTGCTGCCCAGCTCCAGGGCGACGCGGAAGTCGCGCAGGGCGAGGCACGCTGCACTCAATGCCCGCTCCAGGCAGGCGCGTGACCCGGAGCCGGCCTCGCGCAAGACCAGTGGCCGCCCTGCAAGCAGGGCCGTGGTGACGCGCCGCCGGCGTCTCCAGGGATCGTCCGCTGGAATCACCAGGACAAGTTCGTCGCCGAGGAAGGGCCGAAACTCCAGGTGAGGGCTGTTGCTCCGATCCCCCACGAGTCCGAGGTCCGCCCTGCCCTTTTCGAGCAACTGCATCACCTGTGCGGTGTCGCCGACGGTAGCCCGGACCTGGACGTGCGGGTGCCGGCCCTGAAAATCGGACAGTAGCCCCGGTAGCAGGTATTCGCCTGGCACGGAACTGGCTGCCAGGATCAGCTCAGCCGCGACGGCGGCGGACGGGCCGCCTACCGCCACCCTCGCCTCCGCATGTAGGTCGAGGATGCGCCGGGCGTAGTCGTGGAGGCGATGGCCCGCGTCGGTGAGCAGGACGCGACCGGCGCGGCGATGGAAGAGAGCGACGCCGACGGCGGCTTCAAGGGCCTGAACGCGCTGACTGACGGCGCCCTGCGTGAGGGCCAAAGAGCGTGCGGCAGCCGTGAAGCTCGACAGCTCGGCGGCCCGGACGAAGGTCTCCAGGTATGGCAGAGGTTCGGCGGTCATCGGGCTACCTGCGGCATCGAGTGGGGGCGGCCCGGTCATTGTATGTTCGCCGTCTTGCCCGCCGTTGCCGTGTGAAAGTTTCGTGTAGAGCGGATGCACGCCGTTTGCCGATGAGTTGGTTAACCAGTCACGGATCATCGGGAACCTTCCCGACCCGGAACCCTGCCCTCGTCGGGCAGGGTTTTTTCGTTTCCAGAGCGAAAGGCGGTCACAGGCCGGACTGGCGGTGGTCAGCAGTCGCCGCTCGAAATGACCACACCGATTGTTGCGTGTGCAGGCTGGAAACGCCCCTGTCTTGCCCGCGACGAGTTTCGCGGCCCCTCGCGGGACAAGGTTCAAAAAAAGGCGATGTATAATCCGGGCGTGCGTTTCGACTAACTTCTGTCCCGGACCTCGCCTATAATAAACACCCCGGCAGACGGGCCAGCCAAATGGCGTAGACAAGGCCGCCATCAACATTCTGTGCGGCAAGCAAACGGCTAACAAATCCTCGACCTTCCGGCCGATCAAGTCGCGGACCTCACGGTATTGCTTGGCGGCAAGTCCTTCGGGTCAGGGATTTGACAGTTCTGTGGTGCATCACAGAACCGTGAGTGTTCTGCCAGAACGGTGCGAGTGTAATCGTCGCCCGGTTTGCGGATGCTGGGGGAACTTTCCCCATGCCAAGTTTGAATGCCCCGCACGACACGACTAACGATCCGTACCTTGCCAGCTTCGTCCTGAGCGAAGGAGCCGTCCTCGCCGGCTGCACACGGCTCGGCCCCAAGAAGGTCGAGTTCCGGTTTCTGGCCGATCAACGGCTCCACGAGCTACTACGCCTCTACTGGAGCGGGGTCGCGACGCCCATCGCGCCCTTGCGTCTCTTTGGCGTCCATCGCGAGCTCAAGAAACGGTCTATCACACGACGGTAACCGCCGATTTACCTTCTTCCCTCTCCTTCGATGCCTATCTCCCACAGCACTCTCACCGCCCTCCGCCAGACTCCGCAGCCGACCCCGGCAGGATTCGTCGCAGCACAGTTCGGCTGCTGGATCCAATACTACGACGATACCCCGGCCAAAGACCCGACGAAGGCACTGTCCGCGCGGACGTTCGATCCCATCGAAGCGGCAGGCAAGAAACAAGAACAGTGCGCCACCTGTTTTTCGTTGCAGGTGTTCGGAAACGCACGCACGAGGGAGCACCTGCTCTGCTACCGAAACCTGGGGGTGGACGTGGACCTGGTGATTGCCGCGGAGAGACACAGCCGCGCTCCGGAGGAGATCGACCAGCGCAAGGACGAGTACCTGGCTGGCTTCCTGCTGACATTCCCCCTCACCCCGCACTGGCTCATTGAGACGATGCACGGCTTCCACATCATCTATCGCATCATGCCGCAGTGCGACAAAGATGGCATCGGGGTTGCGGCGGCGCTCAACCGGCGTCTCGTCTCGCTCCTGCGGGGAGATTTGAATGCCGTCCTGCGGACGCAGGTTCTTCGTGTACCCGTCACTTTCCAATTCAAGGATCCCGAACACCCGTTCCTGTGCCAGTTGCTCCTCGACAACGCCAGCACGATCCCTCCCTACGACCTTACTACTGTCCAGAGCGTCCTCGACGCGCGCGAAGTAATCGAGGAGGCTGGAAGCAAGGTCCGAGCCGAACGCGCGTCGGCCGCCGCTGCCGCCGTGCAGAAGAGACCTTCGCAGCCAAATGGACTGGGCGGTGTTCCGGAAGGCCGACGCAACGTCACGGCCGCCTCGATCGTCGGAGGGATCGTGGGACGGTTGCCCGAGTATCTCTGGGAGACGGCCGGTTGGGGCGGCTTGAAGGAGTGGAACCAGAGGAACCCTGTGCCGCTTCCGGAGGGGGAGTTGCGGTCCGTGTTTCAGAGTATCACGCGGCGCGAGCGAGCGGCGAGAACGAACGGAGGGCGATCTAAA
Organism: Gemmatales bacterium; assembly: GCA_038331535.1. Classification (GTDB taxonomy): domain Bacteria; phylum Planctomycetota; class Planctomycetia; order Gemmatales; family Gemmataceae; genus JBBQPD01. The sequence goes on from JBBQPD010000265.1 coordinate 7,039, forward strand.
ACTGGGGAAGAACGTCGATACCGCCCACCGACAATCGGGATTTGTGTGGAGAAAAAGGAAGTCGCGTTGAACGATTCCTTTTCTCCGTCTTCCCCCTCTCTGCCGTGCTGACCATCGAAGAATGGCGAAAACTGTTGGACCGGGACGATTTGTCGGACGAAGAAGTCGCCGAGTTCGTCCAGTCCTTGCGGAATTTCCTGAGTCAGTTTCTCGACGAGTATTTTCATGACGAATTCCGGTCAGACGAGTTATAGTTTCTGCGCTTGCCTATGCCAAAAGCCACGATCTACTGCCGGGTGTCTTCAGGGCCTACGCATCACAGCCTGCCTGAATTATTGTCGACCGCTTGATTTGGTCAAGGGGTGGCGCCTACGATTCTCCTCGGGAAGACCCGTTTCTTCATGGAGGAGAAGCCATGCCCCTGTCCTCGCTGTCGGTCGCCAAGCAT
>JBBQPD010000266.1:0-7476 GCA_038331535.1 Gemmatales bacterium
CTTGCTTGTAAGCTAGACGCCAAACTCCCACCCTTTGAACGTGCTCGGCGCTTTTACGTCCGCGCTCGACAGGTTAGGACGGGGTTAGCACAAACGGCTTCGCTCGGCCGATGGGCCAACTGCAAGAACACCTCGCGAGCCGGGATGAGTGGGGTGATTAGCCGCTGGCTCGGCGCAATCGTCGATTTGCCGCAGATCGCGGAACGTCTCCTGCGCGTCCAGATTGAAAACCGCCCCGCGCATGACGTGATCCATTTGTACGACGCCCCGGATTCGCTCTTTTACTGCGATCCGCCCTATATTCACGACACCCGCGGCGATGCGAAGGCCTACGGCCACGAGATGACGAATCAAGAACATGCGGATCTTGCGAAAGTGCTCAACACGGTTCAGGGAATGGTTGCCGTCTCCAACTACCAGTGCGAACTGATGGACGAACTCTATTCGTCGCCCAAATGGTTCAAGACGGCGAGCGAGGCACGCACCAACCATGCCACGAAGGGTGTTCGCACCGAAGTTCTTTGGACGAATTATGACCCCCAGGCGATGCTGAAAAAGTCAAATGGCGAAGGATTCCTGTTCGGAGATTCTTGAAAAAGCCTATCGCTCCGCCGAAACTCGTCTCAAGAAGAGCTTCTTGGCGGACGTGGAGTTGGCCGGCAATATCGCGGCGGCGGCGCTCTGCCCCGGCAACCGGGCCGGCGCGCGGTTTCTTCTGGCCGCGACGCTGGCGAAGATCGATAGGCCCGCCGTTGACATTCGGAAACCTTTCATACAGGCCTACCCCAACGAGGAGAAGGCCGATGCGTATGGCGGCCGCAACTACGACGAGCAATCTGTCTTCGATTTCATCACGAGGCGGAAACTGCCGTGCAGTTCCACCACCGCGTTTTTGACGCCCGCGTTTCGGACAAAGAATATCGTCCTGGATTTGAGCCAGAGCCTGCGCGGCCGCCCCGCCGAGTTATACCGATCGATCCTCGAAATCCTGGAGGCTGTTCAGTCCGGCAAGGTATCCGCGACGACGGTTCTGAATGAGTTGGTTCGTCTTCTTATCATCGAGCGCAATGAACGCCAGGCGCGTCAGGAGAGCTTGAAGAAAGGATTGCAAGAGGAAGCGGGCGCTCTAGCGCTGTCGTCGGAAGACACCGTTCGTCTCATCGAGCAGCACCTTGCGCTCAAGTACTCTTCACGGCTTCCGGTACTCGTTGTCGCGGCGGCGTACCAGGCCGCCTCCGAAAAACTTGGAGAACACGTATTGCGGCTCAATGCCCACACGGCCGCCGACAGCCAGACTGGCGCCCTCGGCGATGTGGAGATCACGCTGTCGGGCGATAATCAGGTGGTTACGTCTTACGAGATGAAAGACAAGTCCGTGACCACCGGCGATATTGACCTTGCGATTCAGAAGATCGCGGCCGGCGCGGATGTGCAGAACTACATTTTTGTGACCACTGCGCCCGTCGATCCGGCCGTGCGGGACTACGCCAATCAGCAGTACCGAGAACTGGGAGGAGTTGAGGTCGCGGTATTCGATTGCGTTGGGTTTTTACGCCATTTCCTTCATCTGTTTCATCGCCTGCGCACGGACTTCCTGGACAAGTACCAGGCGCTGGTACTTTCTCAACCGGAGAGTGGCGTGAACCAGGCTTTGAAGGAAGCCTTTCTCGCCCTTCGCAGGGTTGCTCAGGCGGGAGAGTAGTCGGCGATATGCGCCGTTCAGGGATCGGTATGCGACCCACCAACGCACGCCTCGATCGAAGTGTTGGACAGATCGCGCCTTTCTCCACTGCAACATCTGTTCACCCCTTTCTCGCCTCGACCGATTTCTGCTGATAAGCTGAGAGACAGCAGCGCACCCGCGCTCCGAATGAAATGTTCCCTCTCGGCGAGCGAATAACTGTGGGGGAACCGCTCTCTTGCGGGATGGACGTATGTTCGGCTTCGCGTGGCTGGCACTGCGGCAGGCTCAGGACGCCATCAAGGACGGCCGTCTGGAGGAAGCCCTGCGCCTGCTCGACGACAAGACAGCGCAGGCTCAGCGCGGCTCCGGGGCGCTGCTCGTGCAGCTGGCGAGGGCTTTTGTCGAGCGCGGCGAGCGGCACTTGCGCCGGGATGACGCCGAGGCGGCCTGGAGCGATCTGGTTCAGGCCGAGCAGCTGAAAACGGCGGAGCGCGGCACCGAACGATTGCGCGAAGCGCTGTCGCGGCTCGGACTGGCCGAGGTGCGCGGTATGTTGCAGGCCGGCGAACCCGGACGCGCCGACGAGGCCGTTTCCCGGATGCGGGTGCGCGGCGTTCGCTCGGCGGAGTTGGCGGTCCTCGATGAAGTCGTGCGCGGCTGGCAGGCGGCGCGCGAGCTGGCCGCGCGCGGCGAGTTTCCACGTGCTGTCGAAACGCTGCAGCGTGCCCGCCGCCTGATGACCGGTCCGGCGACGGCCATCGACCGATTGGGCGCTGAACTGGATGGGAAGCAGCGGTCGTTCGGCCCGTTGCTGGCCCGGCTGCACGAGGCGCTGGACGGCGGCCGCTGGCGCGAGGTGATCGAACGCTCCGAGCAGGTTCTGGCCGCGGCGCCGAACCATGCCGAAGCCCGCCGCGCCCGCGCTCGCGCCTGGCAGGCAGTGCAGCCGGAGACGATCGCCGTCGCGCAGGCGACCACCGAGGCGCCGCAAGTTGAGCCGGCCGAGGCGGCGCCGCGTTTTCTGCTGTGGATCGATGGCGTCGGCGGCTACCTGATCTGTCTGGGCAGCCGGCTGACGTTCGGCCAGGCGACGCAGCCCGGCGTCGATGTACCGCTGGTCGCCGACGTGTCACGCATCCACGCCACCCTGACGCGCGACGCCGAGGGCTACCTGCTCGAAACCGTGCGCCCGGTGCAGGTGAACAATCGGAGCGTGACGCGGGCGCTGTTGCACCCGAACGACCGCATCACGCTCGGCGCGACGTGCCAGCTGCGCTTTCGCCAGCCGGCGCCGGTCAGCGCCTCGGCGGTGCTGGAAATCGTGAGCGGCCATCGGCTGCCGCGCTCCGTGGAGGGTGTCCTGCTCATGGCCGAGACGCTGATCCTCGGTCCTGGACCGCAGACACACGTGATGGTGCCGGACCTGAAGGAGCCGTTGATCCTCTTCCGCCACAAGGACGGGATCGGCCTGCGCCATACCGGGACGCTGACGGTAAACGGGCAGAGGGTGACGGACCGCTGCGTCCTGGGCGCGCAAGCCCACGTCGTCGGCGAGGACATCGCGTTCGCCCTGGAGCCGGTGGGGACGAGGCTGTGACCGCCGCTTGCGGCTTAGCGGTTCTTTCCGCCAAGCCGCAAGCGGCGATCGTGAGAGGTGTTCTATGCGGTTCACCTACAATTCCGGTTCGCGGCCGCTGGACGGCTTCACGCTGAAGCGCGGCGTCGGCCGCGGCGGCTTCGGCGAGGTCTACTTCGCCGTCAGCGATGGCGGCAAGGAAGTCGCCCTCAAGCTGCTGCGCGGCGAGACGGAGGTCGAGCTGCGCGGCGTCGAGCTGTGCCTCAATCTCAAGCACGCCAACCTCGTGCATCTGTACGACCTGCGCACCGACGGCCAGGGCGACCGCTGGGTCGTCATGGAGTACGTCGCCGGCGAAGGGCTGAGCGCCGTGATCGCGCGCCATTCGGACGGCTTGCCGCACGATTTGGTGCGCGAGTGGTTCCTCGGCCTGGCGCGCGGCGTCGGCTACCTGCACGATCACGGCATCGTCCACCGCGACCTGAAGCCGGCCAACGTCTTTCTCGAAAACGGCATCGTCAAGGTCGGCGATTACGGCCTCAGCAAGAACATGAGCGGCAGCCAACGCGCGGCTAACACGCAGAGCGTCGGCACCGTCCACTACATGGCCCCGGAGATCGGCACCGGCAAGTACACGCGGCAGATCGATGTTTACGCCGGCGGCGTGATCCTGTACGAGATGCTGACCGGCCGGCTACCATTCGACGGCGAGTCGGCCGGCGAAATCCTGATGAAGCACCTGACCGCGACCCCGGACCTAGCGAAGGTGCCGGGCGAGTGGTCGGCCATCGTCGGCAAGGCGCTGGCCAAAGACCCGGCGCAGCGCTACGGCTCGATGAGCGAGCTGGCGAAGGCCATCTCAGGGAGTGCGGAGTGCGGAGTGCGGAGTGCGGAGTTGAAGACGGTAGCGTCTGTCGTACCGGATACGGCCGCTCCGCGACCGGCACCGCCTGAGCTGCCCACTTCGCACGCCGCACTTCGCACGCCGCACTCCTCGCGGCAGTTGAGTGAACTGTGTGGCTCGATGCTGTTGACGGTGTTATTCGCGGCCTTGACGTTGCCGTTGTGGGCGACGCTGGGGCATTTCGACGACCCCATGGACCCGTCGGGCCTGCTCTCGCTCAGTACGGTCTTCTTCCTGACCGTGGCGGCGTGCTGGGCGATCCTGGTGCCCGCCAAGGTGTGGACGGAACGACAGGGCGATGCGTGGACGCGGCGCCTGGTCATGCTCGGACTGGGTGGGCTGGTCGGACTGACGTCCCTGTGGCTGGGCGCCCGCTGGCCCGACATGGTAGGAGGGCCGGACTCCGAGGCGGGCGGCTGGCTGCCGTCGACGCTACTGTGGAGTGAGGCCGGCTCGCTGACCTACTACGCGGGGGCGTTCTTCGCCCTGCGCTGGTGGCGGCTGACGGACCGGCATCGTTCGCAGCGCTTCGCCGTGGCTCCGGTGCTGGCGGCCGGCTTCTGGGGATTGGTGTTGCTGCCGCTGGTCCGGCCGCACCCCTGGCGCGGAGCGCTGGTGATTGTGCTGGCGTCGGTCATCGTGCAGCTGGTCAGCCCGTGGGAAGAACCACCGCCGCCGGCCACGAAGAAGCTGCGCTTGCGGATTGCGTGAGCCGGATGATTCACCACAAAGGCACAAAGAACACAAAGGAAGACAAAAGGGAACGGAACGAACGATCAAGTTCTCTTGTCTCTCTTTACTATTTGTCTTCCTTTGTGCCTTTGTGGTGAATAATTCGTGTTACGGGTGGAGAGAAAGGCACGAACATGCAGAACCTCGTCGGGTCGCTGGTGGCCGTGGTCTCCCTGCTTTTGGGAACGGCCGGGTTGCGCGCCGACGATCAGGTCTGGCGGGAACTGCCGGAGACGGTTGAGGGTTATGGCGAAACTCCCGAGGCGGCGAAGAGCGTGGCCCTGTCGAAGGCCAAGGAGGCGGTCGCGCACTACCTCGCCGCCAACTATCCCGAAATTCGCGTCGAGATAACCGTGACATATCTGGAACGACGAGAGATCGCCGTCCTCGTACGCGGTCCGGGAGTTGTCAGGCAAGAGAACGAACCCCCGGTTTATCATGTCATCTATCGGCTCAACAAATTGACCGACCAGCACCTCAGTGAGCTGCGCGAGCGGTCGCGGGTGCCCTGGATGTTTCAGCGCCACCGCCAGGCGGCCCTGGTGCTGGTCGGACTGGTGCTGGCGGTGCTGGCCTTCATGGGCTATCTGCGCCTCGATGAGGCGACACACGGCTACTACGCCGGCCGTCTCCTCAGCGGCGCCGTCGCGGTGGTGGCCCTGGCCGTCCTCGCGCTCTGGTGGTGGTTGTAGCTTCGAGACACCGCTTACTTCGTGCGCGGCTCCTTCTCGACGTTGCGCTTATAATAATCCTTTCCCTGTTGGCGCGGCGATCTTCACGCCCGGCCCAACACGAAAGGATGCTCCGCGCATGGCTGCCTCCATCCTGAACCTCGGCGATCTCGATTCCATTCACGTCAACTTGCCGGCGCCGATCCTCGTCGAAATCGCCCTGCGCCGCGGCGAGGGTCTGTTGACCGACGCGGGTGCTCTCGCCGCCGTCACCGGCAGCCACACCGGGCGTTCCCCGAAAGACCGCTTTCTCGTTGAGGAAGCGTCGTCGCGCGAGCAGGTCGCCTGGGGCAACGTCAATCAACCGCTGTCCGAGGCCGCCTTCGATCGACTCTTCGAGCGTGCCCGCGTCTATCTCAAGGGCCGTGAGCTGTTCATCTGCGATGGCTCTTCCTGTGCCGATCCGGCCCATGTCCTGCCGGTGCGCGTCGTCGCCGAGCGGGCCTGGCACGGGCTGTTCGCGCAGTGCCTGCTGCGACCTGCGCTCGCACCTGGGGCAAATAGTGAACCGCCGCTCACCATCCTCGCAGTCCCCGGTCTGAAGGCGGACCCGGCGGCCGACGGCACGCGCAGCGAGACGTTTATCGTCCTGCACCTGGCGCGGCGGTTGGTGTTGATCGGCGGCACTGAGTACGCCGGCGAGATCAAGAAGTCGGTCTTCTCGTACCTCAATTACCTGCTGCCGCAGCGCGGCGTTTTTCCGATGCACTGTTCCGCCAACATCGGGGCGGACGGCGACACGGCCCTGTTCTTCGGCCTGTCCGGCACCGGCAAAACGACGTTGTCGGCTGACCCGCATCGCCGGCTGATCGGCGACGACGAGCATGGCTGGTCCGACGACGGCGTCTTCAACATTGAGGGCGGCTGCTACGCCAAGTGCATCCGCCTGTCGCGCGAGGGCGAGCCGCAAATCTGGAACGCCCTGCGCTTCGGCAGCGTGCTCGAGAACGTCGTCGTCGATCCGCGCACGCGCCGGCCCGACTTCGACGACACGCGTCTGACGGAAAACACGCGGGCGGCCTACCCGGTGAGCTACATCGACCACGCCGAGCCAGGCAGCCGCGGCGGCCATCCGCGGACGTTGCTGTTCCTGACGTGCGACGCCTTCGGCGTGCTGCCGCCGCTGAGCCGGCTGACGCCGGAACAGGCGATGTACCACTTTCTGTCGGGCTACACGGCGAAGGTTGCCGGCACCGAGGCAGGCGTGACTGGGCCGCAAGTGACGTTCAGCACCTGCTTCGCCGCTCCCTTCCTGCCGCTGTCGCCCGGCCGATACGCCGAAATGCTGCGGGAGCGCCTGACGAAACACGGCAGCCAGGTCTGGCTCGTCAACACCGGCTGGACGGGCGGCCCCCCCGGCGTCGGCAGCCGCTTTAAACTGGGGCACACGCGAGCGATGGTGCGGGCGATCCTGGCCGGCGCCCTGACGCACGTGGCTATGGTGCCGGACCCGGTTTTTGGCGTGAGCGTGCCCAGCGCCTGCCCCGGCGTGCCGGAGGAAGAGCTACAGCCGCGCGGCGCCTGGAAAGACCCGGCGGCCTACGATTCCCAGGCGCGGCACCTGGCGGGGCTGTTCCGTGAGAACTTCAAGAAGTATGCGGACCAGGTGACGGAAGCGGTGCGGCAGGCGGAGCCGCGCGGTTAAGAAGAGGGATACTTGCGAAACATCTATCGTGATGGGGGCATGATGCAGGTTCTCTTAACGCGGCCAAACCACAACGGCTTAACAACCACAAGAACCAGTTCGGCTGAAAGCTGATAGCTCATAGCTGTTAGAGCCTGTCCCAGAAGTAGGTTCTACGAGCCGCGACCGTTAGGGAGCGCTGGGGACATCCCGCAAAAAACGCTC
>JBBQPD010000267.1:0-7458 GCA_038331535.1 Gemmatales bacterium
TTGCAGGATCAACCAGCCCACCAACGCGCCTGTTGCCGCGGCAGCCAGCGTCGCCAGGCGCACGCGCCGCGGCCCCCCTCACCCTACCCTCTCCCCCTCAGGGGGAGAGGGTAGGGTGAGGGGGGAACACGATGCGGGCGATTACCCAGCAGACCCAGACGGCAACCAGTACGCCGAGAACGACGACTGTTATCAGTCCGTAACGCCGCATCCACAGCCGAGCGGGCCGCGAGCGCCGAACAGCAGCACGAACACGAGTCCGGCGACAACCGGCGATACGGCGAACGGCAGGTCGATCAGCGACAACAGGATCGACCGGTCGGGGAAGCGGAAGCGCGCCAGCGCCCACGCCGCCGCCACGCCGAAGACGACGTTCAGCGCCACCGCCGTCGGCGCCACGATCCGCGTCAGCAAGATGGCGTGTCGCGTGTTCGGTTTGCCGAACAACGCGTCGAAGTAGGCGGCGACGCCCTTGCCAAATGCCTGCCAGAACACATGGATCACCGGCACGCCAATCAGCAGCATGACGACGGCGACGGCGGCCAGCGTCAGCGTGATGCGGACCCAGGCGGGATCTTCCTGCCCGCGCCGCGCCGGAACCTTGACGGCTTCATGCCTCATAGCGCTTGCTCCGCCGATCGAAGAGGTTAATCAACACCAGCAGCACGAACGAGCACACCAGCAAAACCACGGAGATGGCGGTCGCCTCGGCATAGGCGAACTCTTCCAGGCGGGCGACGATCAGCACTGGGGCAATCTCCGTCGTGAACGGCATGTTGCCGGAGACGAAGACGACGGAGCCGTACTCTCCCAGGGCGCGGGCGAACGACAGGGCGAAGCCGGTCAACAGCGCCGGGAATAGGGCCGGCAGCAACACCCGGCGGAAAGTCTCCCAGCGGCCGGCGCCGAGCGTGGCGGCAGCCTCCTCCACGTCGGCGTCCAACTCCTGCAACACCGGCTGCACTGCCCGCATCACGAACGGGAAGCCGGTGAACGTCAGCACCAGCACGATGCCGAGCCGCGAGTGCGCCCCCTCAATGTCGAGTGGCGACAGGTAGCGCCCGTACCAACCCGAAGCCACATACAAGCTGGCGTAGACCAGCCCGGCAACCGCCGTCGGCAGCGCGAACGGTAGATCGACGAGGGCGTTCACCAGACGCTTGAACGGAAACTTGTAGCGCACCAGCACCCAGGCGACGAGCAAGCCGAAGCCGAGGTTGAGCAGCGCCGCTGCGAGCGAGGCGCCGAACGTCAGGGCGTAGGCGGCGCGGGCGCGCTCGGTCCAGACGGCGGCGACGAAGCGCTCCGGCGACAGCGACGCGGCCTTGACGAAACAGGCCCCTAGCGGGATCAGCACCAGCAGGCTGAGGTAGGTCATGGTGTACCCGAGGCTCAGCCCGAATCCCGGTAAAATACGGCGACTCAGCGTGGGCACGGCACCTGCTCCCCGTTTACGTTTCGCGCGGACCGCGCGAAACGTAAACAAACACGTCACTTCACCTGATAAATCTGGTCAAAAACCCCATCCTGCTGAAAGAATCGTTCCTGCGTCTCTTCCCAAGCGCGCGCCAGCACGATCACCGGGAACAGCCGCAGCGGCGGCAGCTCCGCAACGTGCCGGGCCAGCACGTCCTTGTCGGACGGCCGATAATGGTGCTTGGCGATGATCTCCTGCGCCGCCTGCGTGTACAGGAATTGCAGATACGCCTCCGCCTCGGCGCGGGTGCCCTTCGCGTCGACGTTCTCATCCACGACGGCGACGAACGGCTCGGCTCGAATGCTTGACGGCGGGTAGACGATCTCCAGCGCGCCGCCGGCCTCGGCGACCTCCAGATGGGCCTCGTTTTCCCAGGTCAGATGCACGTCGCCGATCTTCTTCTGGGCGAATGTCGCCGTCGAACCGCGGGCGCCGGAGTCGAGCACCGGCACATTGCGATAGAGCGCCTTCACGAAAGCACGGGCCGCGTCCTCGTCACCGCCGCCGTCGAGGACGAAGCCCCAGGCGGCGAGGAAGCTGAGCCGGCCGTTGCCCGACGTCTTCGGGTTCGGCGTGATGACGCGCACGTCCGCTTACACGAGATCGGGCCAGTCGCGCACGTTCTTCGGGTTGCCCTTGCGCACCACGAAAACGATAGTCGAGTAGTACGGCAGCGAGCGGTTCGGCAGCCGCTCCTCCCAGCCGTCGCGGATCAGGCCGAAGCGGCGCACGGCGTCCGTGTCCGACCACAGGGCGAGCGTCACCACGTCGGCTTCCAGTCCCTCGACCACCGCCCGCGCCTGGCTGCTGGACCCGCCGTGCGACTGATCGATGACGAGTTCCTTGCCGGTCTCTTCCTGGTAGTGGCGGATGAACGCGGCATTCAGGTCGCGCCACAGCTCGCGCGTCGGATCGTAGGAGACGTTCAGCAGCCGCGTCCGGTTGTCGCCGCGGCCGCAGCCCGACAGGATAAACGTCGCCGCAAGTGCCAGGGCTATCGTCGTGGGGTGTCGCCGCATCATTCGGCTCCTTTTAGGCGCGCACAGCGGACGCATCCCCGAAGGGGACTTATTCGCGACGGATGCTTGGACCAAAACAGAGAAGGCCCGGAAGCGGTTTGCTCCCGAGCCTTGTAGTGGAAGAGATGTCCTTGTGACCGTTCAGGTCACTGCCATCCTTCCACCCGGCTACGGAAACAGAGTCGTTTTCACATGCCGGGCAGGTCGGTATTGTTCACGATGTTTGTCATGATAGTAATATCATCGACGAGAGGGTAGAGAAGTCAAGAGAGATTCCGAAAAAATGTGGCGGAGGGCTACAATTTTAGAGCCGCGACCCTTGCGCTTCGAAGGAGCCGCGCACGAAGTAAGCGGTTCGTGCCCCCCCGCTTACTTCGTGCGCGGCTCCTTTTCCGAAGCGGGCTATAAAATGGCGGGGTGGTTCGTGAACAACGTCTGCGTCTTCTGCGGCTCGCGCAGCGGCGGCCCGGTGGTGTATGCCGAGGCCGCGCGGCATCTCGGCACTCTGCTCGCCAGTCGCGGTCTCGGCCTCGTGTACGGTGCCGGCCACATTGGCTTGATGGGCGTGCTGGCCGACGCGGCCCTCGCAGCAGGAGGCCGTGTCATCGGCGTCATCCCGCAAGACCTCGTCGATCGGGAACTGGCTCATCGCGGGCTGACGGAATTGCTGGTCGTGGACACGATGCACCGCCGCAAGGCGCTGATGGCCGAGCGCGCCGACGCCTTCGTCGCTCTGCCCGGCGGTTACGGCACACTGGACGAGACGTTCGAGATTTTGACGTGGGCGCAACTCGGCCTGCACGGCAAGCCGGTCGGCCTGCTGAACGTGGCCGGCTACTTCGACGGATTGCTCGCCTGGCTCGACCACGCCGTGCGTGAGGGCTTCATCAAGCAAAAACACCGCGAATTACTGGCAATTTCAACGGATGCCGAAGAGCTGCTGGACATCCTATCCGGACACCAGCCCTCCCCGCCGCTGCCCAAATGGGACGACGAAAAAGACCGCTGACGGTCGCCGAAGATCCTCCTCATTTCCTCACTCCGGAAGGCTCGTGCGACAGTCTCCACCTGCGGCAGGAAACTCTGCGGGCGGCCGCCCAGAAAGTGATGGGTTAGTTCCGCAGATGCCGTCGGTATACTTCAAGGTTAGGCTCATCGGGTGGCTCAGTCCTGCACTCCTCCATGAATTTGTCGAGGTCGTCTTCATGGATGCGGATGCACCCACGCCGCCCTGTCCTTCCTAAGCGAACGTGCGCCAGCCGCCCCTCCTGGCAGAGAGCGTAGATCAAGCTAGGAGAGATACCCGCCCTTTCGGCCGCTTGCTTTACGGTGAACATCACGCGTTCTCCACATTTGCCGGCCTCCTTTCCGCACCTCTTTTCTTGATCTCATTCGATTGCGACCCTGGGTCTCCTTTCCTTTGAATTGACACGAAGAATCCCTCCCGCGCTACAACCCGACCAACTCCCCATTTTCCCCCCGTTCTGTAGCGCGGCTCAGCTCGACCGTGTCCTTTCTTGCAATGCAACCATCTGATTCACAGCCCCATCGAGGTTCTCTTCCGAAACGATGGGGAAGATCCGCCAGGAGATGAAGACCATGCCCGACGACACGCTTTTCGATGCGAATGCTCTGATGCAGTGGGAGACAGACGGGGGCTTCGTTCCCGATCATTACGAACTTGAGACACCCGAAACGCAGGAAGAATCCGAGAGAGAACCGAAAAAAAGCGATGCAGTGTAGCGCCCAGCGTTCTGCCGGGTCTATGTAGATGGAGCGACGGAACGGTCCGTCGCACGGATTCACAACCACCCCTAACCCGCCGAGGACATCCATGAATCAGCATGCTGCAATGCTCACGAAGGAAATCACTGTCCATGCCTTCCACAACGAGGCCGAGTGCGAGTATTCCGGCAAGACCGGCGCGGCGGTCGAAATCTCGACCGCCGACGGCTCCATTCAACACGCCGCTATCTGCATGGCGGAGCTGACGAGGTTGCTCCGCTTCCGCCACCGCCAGCAGGACAAGCAGAACGGCGCCGCCAATGGTCAGCCGGAACCCCTGCCTTCCGCGGATCGAACGGCCCATTAACGCTCTTGGCCGCGGCACCGTCCGTGAGAGGACCCGTATCCCTGCCAATCCCTGCAAGGAGAGAACAACGAGCACCACGACGAAGCGCTACCGGGTCGATGAGCAGGACGAGTACGCGATCGAGTACCGTGAGCAATCCGACGGCACCTACAAGATTTACGCCCCGTCCTGTCCATCAGACCCATACGGTGAAGGACCGAGTACCCACCACCGATATCAGAGCGGCGAAATCTGCGTTGCCGCCTCCTCAAGAAGTTCCTCACCTGCGATATGGATGCGAAAGGACTCGTCCACTCGCACCCATTCGGTTGCACCGCACCGAGCATGGGCGATCTCCTTTACGTCCAGCGGTCCTTAGGGAACCCGAAGAACAAGGACGTGGTGGAGTTCCTGCTCCCCATTGTCTCTGGCGGGGAGATGTTCCCCTTCATCATCGCCAGCGGCGATCCGCTCACCGCCCGCGCCGCCGAGTTGGTGCTGTTCTGATCCGCGGCCGGCTTCACGGTGAAGCCGGCTCCTCTTGTCTCGATCCGGATTTTGGAGCACTTGCTATGGATTTCACTCGCATCAAGAGCGCTGTGAACACGGACAGCACTCGAAACGCGACGATCGGCGTCATCGGCGCCGGAGGTAACGCCGGCCTGATTTGCGATCTCGCACGCTGCGGCGTTCCGCGCTTCATCATCGCCGATTACGACCGTGTCGATCGAAGTAACATCGCGCGTCAGGCCCATTCCCGCGATGCCATCGACACGTACAAGGTCGATGCTGTTGCCGTGCTGGTTCGCGCCATCAATCCCGAAGCCGAAGTGGAATGCCTCCGCATCGACTTCACGACACTCACCGACGAGGAGATCGACGCCTTTTGCGGCGCTTGCGATCTCCTCATCTTTGCGACCGACAGCTTCAAAGCCCAGGCTCGCGGCAACGAAGTCGCACTACGCCTCCGCAAGCCCGCCCTCTGGATCGGCCTCTACCGTGCCGGCCGTGCTGGCGAAGTGATCTGGTGGCACGCGGGGAGCGCTGCGTGTTTTCGCTGTCTGTGCAGCGCCCGTTATCGTGCCCACGAACAGGCGGCGGACAAGGGCGTGTCGCTCGACCCGAAGAGCGACGGAGCGACAATCTTCGACATCCATTACCTCGACTCCATCGCCGGACAGCTTGCCATCGGGCTCCTCACACGGGGATCAGACAACCGCTTCGGCCGCCTCATCGAGCAGCTCGGGGATCGCAACTTCCTCCAGGTGAAGATCGATCCGACTTGGACATGGAACGGCCGCGATGTCGTCCGCGAGCAGCTCGGCATCGCGGAGGAAACGGACACCTTCTTCGCCTGGAACACGATCGTCCGGCGCGAGCCTACACTCGGTGAGCCGCCATGCCCTGTTTGTGTGAAGTACCGCGGACGTGTCCCTGCTCTGCCCGTGGCATCCGACGCCCTTCCTGTGTGAGGAAGTCATGGAACCCCTCGTCGCTTTCGGGCTTCTCGGTGCCGCAGGCTACGGCGCCTACTGCCTCGGTCATAAGGCGCTGGCCACGGCCGCCGACGCCTGGCTCAACCATCGAGCGCACGCGGGCATTCGCTCGACCCAAAGACGAGCGTTGTCCGCCGCGCGGGAGCGGGAGCGCCAGCGCCTCACACGACTGAACGAACTCGCGCGTGTGCTCCAGCGCGCGCTCCTCAACATGGATCGAGATCCCGATTTTCGCCGTGCCGCGTCGTTCGCCGTTCGGGCACGGGAGGTCCCGGCGGCGTTTCGGCGCCGGCAGTTTCGACGGTTTCGACCGCGCATCGTCCTCTCCTTCGCCGAGCGCCTACGCGCCGGAGCCGACGCAGAAGTACTCACGGAATCACTCACGGAACTCGTGAAGAGCTTAGGGGTAGCGGACTACGAGGCGGAATACGTACGCACCGAAGCGGAACGCAGCCTCGCTCGGGAAACGCGGACGACCGAAACCTCGTATGCGCAGCGCCTGGCGACCGTGCAGCGCGACCATGAGCAACGCACGGAGGCACTCCGGGAGCTGGCCAATTTGGACGCCGATACGCGCGAGCAACTGCTGGAAGCGGAAGCCACCCGGTTTCGCGAAGCGCTGCAAAACCTCGGGAACGACGACACGCAGCCGTCACCCCGAATCTGAAAGGAACAGACGATGATCGGCAACAGACCCGTGAAGACCTTTCGCATCGGCCACATTTCGGCAAGCATCTTCCAGAACGAGATCGAAGGAGCCGACAACACGAAGCGCATCCTGCACGGCATTCAGCTACAGAAGCGCTACCGCGACGATGAGGGGAACTGGAAGACTTCTACCGCGCTGAACTTGCCCGATCTCCCGCTCGCAACCCGCGTGCTGGAGATGGCCCAGCACTTCCTCGAAGACCAGGAAGCGATGCCGCAGAGCTGAACGCTCATCGAATCACCGGGGACGGACGGCGCTGGTGCTGTTCGTCCCTTTCTACGTTTCTACCGTGCCGCGGAGAACACCCATGCACCCGTCACGTTGGAGTTCGTCCACCACCAAAGCCATCACCGAGTGGCTTTTTCATGAAAGCGCCGGCATTGAAATGTCCGGTGATCCCGGATCGGGAAAGACCAATGCGATGGCTGTATTGGGAGTACGATCGTTCGACGGAGCGAATCGTCCAAACTGCCGCAAAGATATTTGGCTACCATCCACTCCTCGCGGGCGCGGTTTTTCGCAGGCACTGGCCGAATGCGGTCAATCTGGAATGCCCCCATTTTATGTACCAGGCGGTGTGAGAGTCGGATCAATCGTTACACCTGTGTCCTCGGTCGTCTGTCGTCCCACGGAGTGCGGCCGAGGACACTTGGCCCCGTACTCCGCCGGCGTCTGATAACCCAGTG
>JBBQPD010000268.1:0-7457 GCA_038331535.1 Gemmatales bacterium
CACGACCTCGCGCGCTCGTACTGGGAGGCGGGGCCGAGGCCGGACGCGGAATACTTCCTGCCGGGATGAACCCCGAACACCGGCGTCCAGCCGTGCCGGCGTGTTCCCCTCGCCAGCGCCTCCCAGGCCTGTCGTCGGGCCAATTGCCACCGGCATGTGCGCACTTCGGTGTGATCGCCCGCGGCGTGTCGGACCGAAGCGCGAAAGGTCGATCACTTGCGCTTGCTATACCGTGTCTCCGGATCGAACAGAGACGCCGGTAGCAAACTCTGGACGAGATCCGCCGGAATCGCTAATTTTAGCGTGCCACAGCATGTCCGCCGGTAGGTAACCGGTCCGAGCGCAGATTGCGGTGCGTCCTTGGGTTACGGAGAAGACCATGGCCGAACACGACTGGTACGAAAAGCACAAGAAAGACGTCGCCGCCGCCTTGAAAAAAGGCCGCGTCGCCGTCAAGGACGATGGCGTTGCATGTACCCTGGTCAAGATGAAGGACGGCAGTACGCTGTTATGCTCCAACATCTCCAGTTCCAAGGCCGCGGCTCTGGTCAAGGAGGCCAAAAGCGAAGGGGGCAAGGTTCTCAGCGCTGGCAAACTCTACAGCGGCGAGGATGGAGCGACTTTCGCCGTCAGCGAGGGCAGCACGTCGGTGAAGACACAGTTCATGGCGGCCGCCCTGGAAGCCGGCACGGCTCTGAAAGTGACCGTCGTAGCCGACACGCCGCCGGAAGAAGCCGCCGTTCCGGCGGCGCCGCCGACAGACGGCGCGCCAGCGGTTGTCGAAGATGACAAGTCGCGGTTTACTGCTCTGCTGCGCCAGGTACGGCCGATCTTTCAGCAAGCCATCGCCGGAGAGCCGCCGAACAAGGCCACGCTGGAAAAAGCCATGAGCCTGGTTGTGGCGGCGGCCAAGGAGAGCGACTTCGGCAAAGCGATCAAAGTCCTCCAGGCGCTGGACCTGTCCTTGAAGAAGACTCCGACCGCCGCCGACACGACCCCACCGCCGGCGCCCACGCCTGCCCCGGCAGCCGCGGCCCCCGCCACGGCGACGATTCAGGCGGCGCTGGCGAAGATGATTCCTCTCATCAAGGATGCGGCCGCGGCCAACCCCGCACGGAAATCAGACCTCCTTGAGCCGCTCAAGCGCTGCCAGGATCATCTCAAGAACGGCCTTGCCGTCGAAGCCAAGGTAGCTCTCTTCGACCTCAATCGCGTTCTGAAGGAATTGAACGGCCAGGCGCCCCCGGCGGCCGAGAAAGCGCCAACGAGCGCGAGCGAAGGCGAGGGTGAGGAAGGACAGGCCACCACCGTCGGCGTATGGGTCGACGCCCGCGACAAGGTGGTCGCCCAGATGCAGGCACTCCAGGCGGCACTCGTCAAGGAAGCGCAGGAGACCGGCGACGCGGACTACAGTCTGATCGCCAACAAGGGACTGGCCGGCATCACCAAGCGCCTTCAGGTCGGCTTGCACGTCGCTCTGCTGGAGTTCGATCGCGCCTCCGGCGATGCCAGGGCAACGGCTCGGACCAAAGCGCATACCGTCGTCAAAGATTTCCAGACGTTCCTCGGGACTGACGGGCTGGTGAAATTGGCCGAGAACAATCCCTGGAACATCAAGGTCGAGATCAGCGCCACTTTGGGTGCGGCGCTGGAACGGTTGAGCAAGACATTGAGCGCGTGACGAGCGTTTCGGTAAGTGTGACCGGCTAAGCCGTCATTCCAAGACCTTACTAGCCCCCGGCTGGCGCCGGGGGCTAGTAAGAGTACTTTTCCGGGCGAAAAAGGTTGACGAACCATGCGAAATCCAAGCCCCAAGGTACTGTGGAAGCAACAGGCACTCCCCTTCGTGGGCGGCGGCGGCGGCGGCGCAACCAATAAGCCGCCGGAGGGCAAGGACGCGCCGCCGGAGAAGCCGGAGCCGCCGAAGGTGAGAAAGGCGCGTCTGAAGAAAGACCTGGAGCGAATCACTGCCGAGGTGGAGCGCGCCCAACAGGACATGTCGAATTTAGCTGAAGATCATCCGATGGACGGCTTTAAGACCTGGGAGGACCGCTACGCTCACTACAAGGGCAAGGATTCTCTGGAGCGGTATCAGAACAACAAGAAACAAATTCCAGAGATCAAGAAAGACATCCAGGTCCAGGAGAAGCGCGAGCTGGCCATGGCCGCCCTCCGGGAGGAAAAGAAACAGAAGCTGGCCAAGGTCCGTCTGAAGACGAGGGACATTGACGAGAAGATGAGGAATCAGATGGACCACGTTACGGGTGTAGATCCTGTACTCAGGACGAAGGACTGGCTGCGGGAAAAGGCCTTCTACAGCGAACAGCAAATCGACGATTACCTCATCGACAAAGCTCTGCAATCGAAATACGAAAAGGAGCTGGATGGGCCGGACGAGGAGCCGACGCCCCCGACGAAGCGTGCCATGCCCATGACCGAGGACGAGAAGAAACGCATCCTCTGGCGCAAGGCGCTGGCCGCCTTTCATCCGCACAAAGCGTTCGCCGAGCGCGCCCGCGCTGGCGCCGGGAAAGAGATCGAGAAGATTTACAGCGAGGCCATGCAGCAGGCCAAGGAGAAGGCATACGACGAGGCCATCAAGCTGCTGAACAATGCGACAACTTTGGCGAAACGAGCCGAGCTGGCGCTCCAGTCGGAGTGCGAGAAGCTCAAGCTCGAGACGATGAAAGCCGAGGACGAGCAAGCCGAAGCGTTCGCGTTCACGACCAAGGTCAAGGACAAGGAGTGGGGCTTCGACCCCGACACCGACGCTCCCAATTTCTACCTCGCCAACAGCATCAACGAACTGGGCGGCCTGGAAACCTCGCCGCAGCTCAAGAAAATGCAAAAGGTATACACGGACTGCTTGAAGCGGCGCGACCAGCTCAAAAAGCAGGGCGCCTCCATCGGCCAGATCGTGGATGCGGTCTACAAGAACATCCCCAAAAACTTCTGGCCGGACGACGTCGTCAAAGAGGTCATGCTCTACAAGGCAGCCAAGAAAGAGATCGAGGCAGAGGAGGGGTTGGCCCAATCCGAACTCGACCTGGAAGGCGCCATGGAAAAGGTCGAGGATGGCCCCGGCTTCCTCGGCGAGCAGACGGACCAGTCCTACGAATGTTCTCTGTGGGTCGATACGATCAAGCAGAAAATCGACACGGGGACATGGGCTGGCACGAAGAACTCGGAGGGCGAAAAGATCGAGGTCGATACGTCCAAGCTAACCGACACGTTGAGTACATACAGCACGATCTTCTCAGCACTGGCCGACACGTCGATGGGTTTCCTGAACATGGCGTCGGCCCTAGACAGTCAGAGCGAACTCGATGAAGAGGACAAGAAAGAGAACCCGGTTAAGGCCAAAATCCTGGAGTTCCAGCGCAACAAGGCGTTGATCCAGTGCGTCGAGTCGCTGCTGAGCGCCGGCGGCGACATCGCCGGCGCGGCCCTCGTGGCCGACGCCCTGCCGGTCCTGGGCATCATCACCAAATCCAAGGATGTCCTCGTCGATCTCGCGGGCGCCGTCTCGTATTTTCAGAACCTGGCGCAGATCGAAAAGATCAAGAAGGGGGCGCAGATCGATCCGCGTTCCGCCGCGCTGCTGCCGCTGGCCCGCCAGGCACGCGAGCAAAAAATCGCGGCCTCGGACAAGCTCGTCAGCGCCGTGGCCAACATGCTCAAGCTGGCGGGCAAGGCGACCGAGGTGGGCGGCGTAACCGTCGCGGTTTCCATGGGTCTCGCCATCGCGGGTTCCGCCGTCAGCTACGGCGGCAAGATTGTCATCGCCAGCATCAACTGGAGCGACGCCTCCAAGGCCGTGCAGTCCATCAAATTGGCGGCCGGGCCGCCGCCCAACCGCAAGGCCCAGTTCGACGTGCTGAAAAACAGCGCCAAGTACGCGCGCGTCGCCCTGGCCCATCTGGCACTCAAGGATCGAGATCCGTGGGCCATCGGCCACCTGGAAAACCTGGGGTTGAAGCGCGAAGAAATCATCATCCCGCCGGCGACGAGCACCAAGCTGCTACGCGAGTACATGACGCTCAAGAGCGGCGGCATCGGCGAGGAGCAGGAGACCTTCGGCGAGAGCAAGGTGGCGCGGGCCGGCAAGTTCCTCGCTCGCGGCGTTGTCAAGGGCGCGAAGATGGTGCGCGACCTGATCGTCGGCCGCGACACCGGCATTCCCTACGACTCCGACTGGCGCAAGGATGCGAACACGGTCGCCTTTGCCGCGGAGGACTGGCAAAAGGTTCGCCAGGAAGCTATCGCCGCCGGCTGGTACGACAGCCGGCCGGAGATCGGGGCCGACCTGACGGCGTACCAGCAGGCTCACGAAAAGTTCGTGGCTGACCTGAAGAATGACCCGAAGGCGAACGATACCAAGGCGCTCAATCAGGCGATCGGCGCAGCCAGCGCGCTTATCGAGGCGGTCGTCGCCATCCGCAATCACATGCGCTCGATCAAGGCGCTCGCCAATGATGAAGTCACGCCGCACGCCGGTATGGCGGCGTTCCTGGACGTATGGGGGAAGAAGGCCGACGACGAAGCCACGGCGGCCACCAAGAAACGCTCGGAGTGGATCGACCGCATGGCGTTCGGAGGCAAAACCGGCACCCAGTTGGAGCAGGCAAAGGAGGAAATTCTCACCAACGCCGTGAAGTTGGCCCAGGAGAATCAGGCGAAGAAAGCGACAGAGGTTCGGAACAAGGTCGAAGCACTCTGGAACTCCCGCTCGATTCCCAGCCCCTACGGCTCCACGACGATGGAAAAGTTCACCGCTCTCGCCGCGAAGCGCCTGAATCTGAACGGCAGCGAAACCGAAGCTCTGAAGTCGGAGGTCGAGATTCTGCAGTTGATGGTCCTCGAACAGCTGAGTCAGGAGGTGATGGCCGCGCCCAACGAGAAGGAACTCAAGGAGCGGTTCGAGCAGTCGGCGAAGAACTACGAGAGCCTGGTGGTTGAGGGTCTTCGCGCTGCCTGCGCGGAGCAATACCAGATCATGGTGGAGCGCACCGGCGCAACCGACGGCGCAGACGGCTGGAAACCCGGCAGCGGCGACGTGGTTCTGACCGTGAGCGCCTGGGAAGGCGTAAAGAAGATCGCCGAAAAGGGCTGGACGGGCAAATCTGTTGACCTGAACGCTCCCCTGAAACAGTACGAGAATGCTCTCCTCACCTTCACGCAGAGCGACCGCTCCGAAGAGAACCGCACCCAACTGGAACAGACGCAGGGTGTGCTGCTGGGCCAGATCGACGCCCTGGTGGAGGCGCTGGAAAAGTTCCAGCCGCTGACAAACAACCAGTTCAACCACCCCGGTCTCTCGGCCTGGCGGGATGAGATGATCGACCTGTGCGCGTCTCGGCGCGTGGAATATGCGGGGGCACTACTCGACCTGAAATAAGGCGGCGTCCAAGAATTAAACCAGTGGCACCGGTCTTGGAAGTCATTCTTGGACGCGACCTAAGCTCGGGAGAGCCAGTTGCTTTCGTCATCGTGAAGTTGCGCGCGTCGGTTTCATCGACGAATGGCGCTAGCTTAACGAAGCGGGTGGGAAGCCAGGCGCGGGCGTGGGTGAAGAATGCTCGCCTGGCGCGGCTCGCGAATGACAACGCCCCGTCCCTGGCGCGGCTCTGATGGCTTGCTCGTGGAACCGGCCAACTCGCCCTCCAGACGCGACAACGCCCAGTCCGACGCCTCGCCGCGCGGTTCCACTTCGGCCCCAAAGAATTTCCCACCCTGCGGAGTGCTAATACCACCTGGCGCGGTTGTGTTCCAGTTTGGCCACGTGCCGCGGCTGGTTCAGACGCTTGGTGGGCTTCGGCCTCCTCTTGCGTGCCCGAGGCTCCCAGCGGCCCGGCCGGTTGCCCACCCGGTGGTACGCCACCGCCTGAAGCATCGCCTCGACCAGCCGCGCCCGATCCTGCGGCCGCGCCGCTTCCAGCTTCGGCGCGAATGCCGTCAGGGTCTGCTTGGCTCCCTTGAAACTGATCTTGCGCGGCTCCACCTTGTTCTCGGCCGCGGCGACGGCCATCACCGTGCGTAACAGGTTGTATGCCAGGAGGTAGACCCAGATCTCCTTCTCGACCATCTGAGGACTCTTGCAGCGCAGGATGTCCATCTTCATCGTCGATTTGATCGAGCGGATGTCCACCTCCCCGCTCCACCTCCTCTCGTACAGATCCCCGATCTGCGCACCACCGATCGAGGTGTCCAGGATCGTCGTCGCCACCTTGAACTGCTCACACCGGTTGTCTTTGTCGCGGGCGTCAACTGAGACCTGACGTATGGTCATGCTCTCGGGGTAGCTGCGGTATTGCTCCCCGGTCATGCCGCGCGGCTTGCCCGGCTTTGGCCAGGTGATGATGTCGCCCTCCGGGCCGCTCTGCAACGTCAGGCTGCCCACACGCTCCGCCTGGATGCGCACCGCCAACTCGATCCCACGCTGTTGCAACTCGCAAGCCACGAAGAAGTTGTCGAAGAGCGCGTCGGCGAGGACCACGTCTCCGGGCTGGAGCGAGCCGTACATCCGCCGCAGCAGTGTGGTCTCGCCGGTGCCCTTGCCAGCATACGGCGCGATGGCCAGGTCGCGGCAGGCCCCGGTCGCCAGGGAGAGCAGCACGGCGAGCCGCGCCAGGGGGAAGCCGATGCCTTCCTGCTGCACCACGGGCTGGGGGTAGGCTGCCTGGTTCTCGGGCGTGTCGGGCATGGAGACGTGGGAGCCGTCGGCGATGTAGACGTTGCGGCCGTTCCACTTCCACGCCTGGGGGATGCCGTCCTGCAACTGCCGTGCGGTGTTCTTGGCCAGGGTGCGCAGCACGGCGGTGGGCAAGCGGGAGCGTGCGTTGCAGTAGCTGGCGGGGTTGGGCGAGCAAGGCTCGAGGCCGGAGGCGACGCGGTGGGCGAGGACGCGCGAGACGGCGTCGCGACAGCTGTGGTCGTCGCTGAGGACCTGGCCCAGGAAGCCCCAGACGGTGGTGACGGGGCCGAACAGCCTGTCGCGATACTTGACGCCGTGCTGGTCGAGCGCGTCGAGGATGCTGTCCTGGCTCAGGGAGTCGGCAAAGGGCAGGCCCTGGTCGCGCGCGAAGCGGTCGCGGACCTCTTGGAGGGTCGTCACGGGCTGGACCTCGAATGTCTTGGAGGGTGTCCGGCAGGTGCTTGGCGCGCCCGCCGGCGCGGTGAAGTTCATAGCGCGGCAAGGCGACCCTACCCAGCGGGGTACATGGGGTCGCCTTGCAACTTCATTCTACGCCCTCTTCGTTTATGCTAGCGCCATTCGTGTGTCGGACCGGAGCACGCAAGTCCGGAGAACCTCTGGTCCTGCGCGAGATCGGTCCGAGTGGGCCGGGGGCGAGCGCAATCCGGGTTCCCTGCCTTCCCGGGTCTGGGCAGGACTCCCGGCCGCGATCAGCCGTCCGCCCCATTCTGGACGTCGAAGTAGACCGGCCGCTGCGACCTCT
>JBBQPD010000269.1:0-7455 GCA_038331535.1 Gemmatales bacterium
TTCCCGGTACGAACCCACTTCATTGAATCCCCGGTTCGCCGGGGGGACGCCGCCGCGTCGATCGGAGATGTGGCCGATGGCAAATCGTCTCTTCTGGTCTACCGTTGCGCTGCTAGCGCTGACGGGGACGCTGCGCGCTGACATTCCGCCGCCTCCGCCCTCACCGGACAAACCGGATCAGCTGCCGCCGCTGCCGGCGCGGTTCGCGCGACCACAGCCGAACCGAACGCGACTCGTCTTCCGCTTCGACGGCCCCGACGCGCAGCCGCGCCTCCGGTTTCCGGCCGCACTGCTAAAAAACCTGCCCGCCGAGGGGCAGGAAACGGCGCCGATGCGCGGCTCCTGGATCGCGTCGTCACGCGCGTCGCTGATCGCCGCCGGGCTGGCGCTGACGCTGTCGGCCGTGGCAGCCGGACTGTGGCTCACGCGCTGGCGGGACCGCCGCTTGCTCGGCGGCGGCATCGTGCTGGTCGCCGTGGTGCTGCTCAACGTCAGCGGTTGCCCGTGGAACAACGACCCGCGCTGGGAAGTCAGCGAAAGTGCCCTTGGGCCGCTGAAGAGTGAGGCGAACGGCGACCTCTCTGGTAGTGCCTTGCTCGAACAGGACGACAGCCTCGACTCCATTCAATTCTTTATCAGCCGCGAGAACCTGACGAAATTCGTCGCCCCATCCTCTTCTTCCAGGTAATCCTGCGGCTCTCCGCGGACGAGGTAACGGACTCATGAGATCGATAATAGCTCTTGTTAGTGTCGCGGTCGTCGGCGCGGCGTTGTTCAACTCCGTCCGTGCCGATATGCCCGGCGGCCATACCAGCCAGAGGCCACGCAGCATCGCTCCGTACAACGCCGTTCCGATCCTCATTGAGGCCAACGACAACGCCAGGGAACCACGGTTGATCGTGCCGAAAGCGCTCGCCCGCCGCGCTCGAGAGTCGAAGATCGCAAGCACTCCGCCGGCGACAGGGCGAGTCGAAGGACCGACGATCCTTTTCCCCGTCGGCGGCGCCGTAGTGCTGTCCTACGCGGGAGCCGGCTTCTGCCTGCTCTGCGGTCGGGCGGTCACGCGCAGGCTTCTCTTGCTTCTGGCGCTCGTCGGCGCCGGCGGGGGCGCGGTTTGGGCGACGCCGCCATTGCGACAGGCGCAGCGGGCCGAGTCTCCGGCGGAACTGCCGCTCGACGGCGTGGCGGTCGAGTTGGTGGATCAAGGAGACGCCCTTCGCCTGATTGTTCCGCGCCCTCTGGCCGCGAAACTGCGCGCTGCCGCGCCGCAATAACCCAGCCAACCTGTTTACGTTTCGCGCGGACGTCCGCGCGAAACGTAAACGATTTTGTAACAACTCCAACAGCCTCTATTGTCCCGGCGCCCGTTGTGGTACGATCTCCGCATTCGTCGGGCCGCGCGAATTGCCGCCGGTCCCTCACCACGGAGATCGAGACCATGAAACGCTGGATCCGCAGTGCGACGGCCGCGCTGGTGCTGTTGGCTATTCCCGCCGTCGTCTGGGCCAATCGCGCCCTGCCGCCCCCGCCTCCGGCCGGTCCGCTCAACAAGGCGCCGCAATCCGTCAAATTCGTCGTGGTCGTCGATGACTCCGTGAAGGAACCGCGCCTGGAAGTGCCCGCCAACCTGCTGCTCGCGCCCGACGCCCGGCGCGGCGACGCTGCCCCGGCGGTGCCGGTCATCGTCGTTGGCCTTGCCCTCGCAGGAGCCTTCGTCTCCGGCGGCCTGTGGCTGTCCAAGCGCGGCCGTATTGCCACGTCGCTTGTCGTGGCGCTGGGGTTGTTCGCCCTCGGCGGCAGCGCCCTGATCGCCGATATCGCGGTGCCTAAGACGAAACCCACCACTGAGTTGAAACTCCCGGCCGGCGTCGAACTTCCCGCCAAGGTCACGCTTTTGGTGACCGAAAAGGGCGACGCTATCAAGTTGATCGTGCCGAGCGGCGCGGTCCTGAAGGGCGCCAAACCGGAAGGGAAGCCGGGCGACGAGTAACATGAGCCAGGCCATCCTCGCACCCCCGGCCCGCGCCCTGTTCCCGGCGCGGGCCGCTTTCGTCCTGACCGCCCTCGGCGTCGCCACCGCGGCGGCGCTGCTGGCGGGCTGGATGCCGCTGCGCTTCAGCATCGTGACGGTCTTCCTGTTCGCCGGGCCGCACAACTGGCTGGAATTTCGCTACTTCCTGACGCGCTTACCTGCCCGTTGGGGTAGGCTGCGGCCGTTCTTTCTGCTGGGCTTCGCCGGAATGGTGGGACTCACCGCCGCGTTCGCCGGGCTCGGTTATCTCGCCGATGCCGGCATACTGCATGGGGAGACCTGGGAGTACGCCTACGCCTCCTGGAACACGTCGTTCATCCTTTGGGTCGCATTGCTCGTGCATCTGCGCAGCAAACAGAATCCGCGCCGCGAATGGGGCTGGGTCTGGCCGGTCGCGATGCTGCTGATCGCCTTCGCGTGGTTGTCGCCGCCCATCTGGGGACTCGGCCTCGTCTACCTGCACCCGCTGATGGCGTTCTGGTTGTTCGACCGCGAATTAAAGCGCAGCCGGCCCGAGTGGCGCCCGGCATTTCACCTCTGTCTGGCGACGCTGCCGATCTTCCTCGGCGTCCTCTGGTGGCACCTTTCGGGAACCCCCTCCCTGGCGATGACCAGTGAACTCGACCAGCGCATCGCCGACCATGCCGGGGCGACGATCCTCGAAGGCGTATCCTCGCATCTGCTGGTCGCCACACACACGTTTCTGGAAATGCTGCACTACGGCGTCTGGGTACTGGCGATCCCATTGATCGGTCTGCGCACAGCTCCCTGGCGGCTCAACTCGGTGCCGCTCGCGCGCCGCGGCGTTGCCTGGCACCGCGGCGTCGTGACCTATCTCGCCGCCAGCCTCGCGGTCGTGCTGATCCTCTGGGTCTGCTTCTGGGTCGATTACACGACGACTCGCAACGTTTATTTCACCGTCGCTCTCGTCCACGTTTTCGCCGAAGTGCCGTTCCTGCTACGCGCCCTCTGAAAGGTGGTCGTCGTGTACTGGAGCGCGATGCTGAAAGGATACTTGTTCACGATCGGCATCGAGACGCCGATCCTCCTCATCGGCCTCTCGCCGCGCCACTCTTACGCCCGCCGTCTCTTTTGCGGGGTATGGCTGACGGCGTGTACGTATCCCATCGTTTGGCTCGTCTTGCCGACGCTCTTCGACATGCGAACCCAGCGCGGCTGGTATCTCGCGGTCGCGGAAACGTTTGCTCCGGGCGCGGAGTGTGCGATCTTCTGGGCGGCGTTCGGTACTCGCGAAGAGTGGAACAAGCGTTCGATGTGGCGCGATCTGATTGTGATTGCGATCGCCAACCTGGCCTCATTCGGCCTCGGCGAATGGTTCAACGTGATGGGCTGGATTTAGCGCGCCTGAAAAGAGCCGCGCACGAAGTAAGCGGTTTTCCCAGCGCTTACTTCGTGCGCGGCTCTTTTGGCGGTTTTCCCAGCGCTTACTTCGTGCGCGGCTCTTTACAATTTCTCCGGCAGCAGCAGCGCCGTCGGGTTCATCAGTCGCCGACAGACGGCGTTCGAGAACGCCGCACAGACCGCCCCATCGACGACGCGGTGGTCGAAGGTCAACGACAGGTAAATCAAGTCGGCCGGCCGGATTTCGCCACGTTCGTCGTACATCGGTCGGCGCACGATGCGGCCCAGGCCGAGGATGCCGACTTCCGGCGGGTTGATGACCGGTGTCGCGAACAGGCCGCCGATGTTGCCGACCGACGTGACCGTGAAGGTGCTGCCGCGCAGGTCGTCGAGCTTGACGCGGCCGGCGCGGGCGTCGTTGCCGAGGCGCTCAATCTCCCGGGCCAGGGTCGCAATGTCCTTCTGGTCCGCGTCGCGGATCACCGGCACGATCAGCCCGACCGGCGTGGCGACCGCGATACCGATGTGATACTTGTCGTGCAGCACGATCTCCCGCGTCGCTTCACTCAACGTCGCGTTGACGAGCGGCACTTCTTTCAGCGCGGCGACCACGGCCCGCACGACGAACGGCAGGTAGGTCAACTTGACGCCGGCCCCGGCGAAGTTTTCGCGCAGTCCCGTCCGTAATCGAACCAACTCCGTCACATCGCATTCTTCGACGTAACTGTAATCGGGTATCTCACGCTTGGCCTGGGTCATCCGTTCCGCGATGGTACGGCGCAGCCCCTGAAGCTTGATGCGCGTGCCTGGCTTGCCGTAATCGGGCTTCGCTTCTCCCCGACGTTTTTTGCCGTCGCCCGCCGCCTTGATTCGCTCGGTGAGATCTTCGACGAGGATACGACCGTCGGTTCCTGTGCCCTTCACGGCGGCGAGGTCGATGCCAAGCTTGCGCGCCAGTAGTCGTACCGACGGAGCCGCCCGCACCGGCGCGGAATCGGGCGTGCGGCGCACGGGGCCGTTACGCTTGACTTCCAACACGGACCGATCCGGCGACGAACGAGATACCGCCTCGACGCCGCTCGGCGCGACCGCGACGGGCTGTTCCGCGGGCGTGTAGGAGAGGACGACGTCGCCGACCTTGATGCGCCGACCCGCTTCGCCGCGCAGTCCGGTGACGGTGCCGGCGAAGGGCGAGGGCACTTCCATCGTCGCCTTGTCGGTCATGACTTCGAGCAGCGTCTGGCCGCGCTTGACGACGTCGCCCGGCTTGACGGCCCAGGCGACGACCTCGGCCTCGTAAACGCCTTCGCCGATTTCGGGAAGTGCGAAATCCATGACGCGCCTTTCGGGGCTGATGAATTACGGGAAGGAAATCGCACAGTCGGTCAATCCTCCGCCGAGATATTGTTTGTCCGGATCCATGACGTAGCCGCCTACGTAATCCCCGCCTTTGAGCCCGAGACGCTCAGTCTCCCGAAACAGATCTTCCCAATCTTTTCCATGCGCGAGGATCGATTTGCCGTCCACGGACCAGGCAACGTGGCAGTCAATGTAGGGGGCCAACTCCTCCAGAGTGTGAGCACTGCTGTTTCGGATGAACTCGTTTGCGTTCATGGCATTCTCTTGGATCGAAATCTCTTGGTGCCGACGCTCCCGTATCATCAGTTTACGGCACTCTCGGTGTGCGAATCCAGAGATTATGCCGCCTCGGTGACCACTTCGCGCAATGCCTCCTTAACCCCCGGAAACTGCGGCACCGTGTTTTGCTCGTACACCTGATTCAGTCCGATACCCGGAACGTGCTTTCCCGCCAAAACGCGCGGCCGCACCAGCAAGTCGTAGAAATGCTCGTCGATCACGCGCCGTAACAGATGTTCGCCGAAGTTCGTCACCTCGGTGTCTTCGTTGACGATCAGCAAGCGGCCCGTTTTCTGGACGCTGCGGCCGATGGCCTGCCAGTCGTAGGGGAAGATGCTACGCAGGTCGATCACGTCGCAGGTCGCGCCCAACTCGTCGTGCAGCTCGTCGGCCGCCTGTACGCACAGCGGCAGCGTCCGGCCGTAGCTCACCACCGTCGCCGTCTCGCCTTCGCGGGGCAGCGCCGCCACGCCCAGCTTGACGAAATGCGGTTGCACCGCCGGCCAGTCGGGCTTCCAGTTGGTGCGGTCGCCGACCGGGGCGTCGATGCGCCGCTTCAATTCGTCCTCGTCTTCCGGTTCGCCCGGTATCTTCTGTTCGCCGCGAATGCGCAGCAGCGCCTTGGGCAGCAGCACCAGGACGGGGTTGGGATCGACGATGGCGCTGAGCATCAGGCCGTAGGCGTCGAGCGCGTTGCTCGGCATGACGACCTTCCAACCGGGGAGACGGCTGGCCCAGCTCTCGAAGGAGTGCGAATGATAGAGACTGCCGCGGATGCCGGAGCCGGACGGCGTCATCACGACCATCGGCAGCTCAAACTGCCCGGCCCCGGCCCAACGCTGATTGCCCGCAACCTTGAGCAGGTCGATGGTGTTGAAGCCGTAATCGCAGAACTGAATCTCGGCGACGGGCCGGCCGCCGGCGTAAGCGATACCCATCGCGCAGCCAATGATGCCGCGCTCATCGAGCGGCGAGTTCCACGCGGTTTTCAGCCCCTGAGTGGCGGTGAAGACGCCGCCCAGCGGTGGGCCGACGTCTTCGCCGAAGACGTCGGTGACGCCGAGGTGTTCCTCGCCATAGTGGAGCGCGAGTCGAACGGCTTGAACAAGGGTTGCCATGATGCGCCCAACAAGATGAGTTTATTGACCGTCCGGTTGTCTGCATCCTACGGCCGCCGACCAGTTAATGGTCAAAAGCTGACAGCTATCAGCTAATAGCTATCAGCTATTTCTCGTTCCCTCGCGCCACCGGCGCACGAGCGAATGCATTGGTGCCAAGTGGCTGACAACCTGACGGTCAATAGTCGCGAGCGTTGGACAGTCCAGCGCTTGCGGAACGCTCGCGGCGAAACGACGTGCTTAACTCGGCAGGCCGGTATAGTCGTTCGGATACACCGCATCGACCGTACTGGGCGCATAGGTATGCCGCTCGATGTCCGCGATCGTCGGCTGCGGTTCGGCCAGCACGTCGTCGAGCGCCTCCTCGATCTCCGTCTCGGCGTCGTCGTGGACCTGGGCGATCTGATGCACGTCCAATATGCCGGAATCGATTAGTTTTTGCTCGAACAACTCGATCGGGTCGGCCTCGACCTTGTTGCGGGCGGCGCCGGTGGAGGAGGAGTGACCGTTCAGCCGCGACACCATCGCCTCGATCATGAACGGTCGGCGGCGGCGGCGGCAATAATCCATGCCGCGCTTGATCGCGTGCCAGCTTGCCACCACGTCGTTGCCGTCCACCACTTCGCCGGGGATGCCGAATGCCTTGCCGCGGTCGATGACGAAGCGCTCGCCGTGCTGACTACTCGCCGAGGTCGAAATGCCCCAGCCGTTGTTGGTGACGATGAACAGCACCGGCAATTCGTTCCCCGGCCGCGTGCTCCAGACCAGCCCGGTGGCGAAGTCGCCCTCGGCGGTGCCGGCCTCGCCGCCGGTGACGATGGTGATGCCATCGCCTCCGAGGCGCTTCTGAACCAGGGCGGTGCCGGGGGCCATCGAGTACTGCACTTCGATCACCGAGGTGACCGGGATGACGTTCCAGTCGCTCATCGAGAAATGGCCGACGAAGTTGCGGCCCATCGAATGGCTGTCGGTCGCCGTCATGGCCATTTGCCGCAAGCCGTGGATGGGCGGCATGCCCATAGCGATCAGCGTCGGACTGTTGCGGTAGTGGAGGTGGAGGAAGTCGTAGGCGGGGCCGCGCCCCTTCTTGATTTGCAGGCCGAGGCAGGTGTTGAACGCTTCTTCGCCGGGACCGCCGATCCAGAAGTGGCCCTGGCCGGACTTGCTCATCTTGATCATCCGCTCTTCCATGGCGCGGGTTCGCACCATGATGCGGTGGATCTGGAGGCACCGCGCGGCCGGCAACGCTTCGTGCCCGCTGGCGACCTCCGGAATGAACAGGGCTACCTCAGCGCCCTCGCCGAA
>JBBQPD010000270.1:0-7444 GCA_038331535.1 Gemmatales bacterium
CCTGTCCGCCAGGATGATTGTTACCACACAACACTCTGGTGAGAAGCCGCTAGATGAGCCGGTCCTCAAGCTCTATCACTCACGTCCACGACGAGGCATCCCAGGCGGTCATGCAGCAACTCGCTAATGCAAACAACGGTCTGCGGCAGAAGGAGAAACCCCGCAAGGCGGCGGAAACCGGTGCAGCACAGCGATAAGGCGGAGTGCGATAAGCGTGACGCAAGGTGAGAGCGGGACTCGGATTCGCCCGGTCGAGGTGAACATGGAGCGCTGGTATCGTGTCTTCGGCGGCGAAGGTCCGTGCGACCCCTATGACCTTGTCCTGACCCTCCGCGCCGGCGGCTTTGACCCGACCGCACACGTGCAGTCCGACGACGGCGGCTGGTTTCGTGTCGAATTGAGCTTTCCTGACGGATTAACCCTGTCGCTCGATCGCTACCATGCGAACGAGGACGGCATCCGCGCCGAGCTTAATTCCTGGGCCGCGTGGGTCGAAGCGCACGGCGACGATCCGGCCCATGTACGACTGATGGAGCGACTGATTCAGTCAGTGCATCTCTTCACGCTCGCCGTCGATTCGGATATTTCAGATCGCAGATATGATTTTCTGATCGGCAGCCTCGCCTTGCTGACCGGCGGCATCTACCAGATCGATGGGCGTGGAATCTTCGACGCCGGCGGCGCGATCTTGCTCGCGGAGGACTGAGCGATCCGCGCGAAACGTAAACAAGCCCCTCTCCCCCGCTTGGGAGGAGAGGGGCTGCGGAACCGACGCTCTTACTTGGTGAGCTTCTTGATCTCGTCGTCCAGGTTGTTGACCTGCACCGTGCGGCTGGCGACCTTACCGTCGCGGTTGACCAGGAACAGGCTCGGCAGCGACATGATGCCGTAGTCCGCGGCGAGCTTGCTCTCCTGGCCGCCCGGCTGATAGAGCTGCACGCCAGGGATGTTGCCCTTTTGCGTCAGGAACGACTTGGCCTCCTCGGCCCGCGTGTCGAGGTTGATGCACACCAGCTCGACGCCCTTGTTCGCTTCCAGGACCGTCTTGAGCTTGGTGAAGTCGCTGGCGCACTGGCTGTTCCAGCTCGCCCAGTAGTAAACGATCACGACCTTGCCCTTGAACTGGTCGATGTCGGCGGCGACGTTCGGATCGTTCAGTGTCGGGGCGGCGATCTTCATCGGCTGGCCTTCGCATTCGAGGCGGCGGATGGCGCCGGCAGCCTTCGCGGCCTGCGGTGTGCCTGCGAAGTTCTTCACTGCCTGGGCGTACCAGTTCTTGGCCTCGACGTCCTTGCTCAGGAACTCGCTGACGTTGCCGGCCTGGAGCATGGCGTCCGGCGTGTCCTCGGCCTTCGGGTAGGCGGCGATGAACTTGGCCAGCTTTTCGACCCAGTCGGCCTGGACCGCGTTGAACTCCTTATCGGCGCCGCTGAGGCGAATCGAATAGTTCGACTGCATCTCGCGGAAGGTGACGTAGCCGGCCAGGTTGCTGCCGGTCATTTTCGCGACGAGCTGCTCTTCGAGGCTCAGCAGCCGGGTCATGGCCCGCGTGTCGGCCTTCGGGCTGTACTGGGCCGCCGTGCTGAGGCTGTCGGCGACCTGGCGAATCCACGGGTCGCGGTCCTCGGCCTTGGCCTCAGCGACGACCCGCTCCAGCAGGTCGGCGCGTTTGAGGTGGTGCTCGACCAGGCGCGGGTCGGGACTACCGGCCGACGGCGGCGCCATCTTGTCCAGGGCCGTCAACTCCTCCACCGCCTTGAGCAGTTTCGGGTTGTCGGTTGGGTCCGACTTCGGTTCGTCGGCGCCCGGAAGCGGGGCAGCGGTGAGACGCCAGGCAGAGCCGACCTGGATGATTTCGCCCGTCTGAATCCAACCGCTGCCGCCGTTCACTTCGTAAAGGACCGTGCCGCGCAGATGGCGGACGATGTCATAGCGGCCGCCGGTGGCGTCAGCCGGCTGGCACTGCGGAGCCCCCAGTTCCAGATGAACCCAGCTCGCCTTCGGACCGACCTTCTCGCCCAGCTTTTTGACGGTGTCGTCGAACTTGGCGGGCGCGTCCTTGATCTGCTGACGGACGCGGGCGGCCATATCGTTCGGCAGTTCCAGCGCCTTGATCTCCGCCTCATTGATCAGGAGAGCCTGGAGGCGGGCGAGATCCTTGGTCGCGACGGCGGCGAGAAGCTCCTGGCTGACTTCTTCCGGCGAGATGACCTTCCAGGCCTTGATGTGGCCGTCCTTCGCCTCATCGACGCCCCACTTGCCGCCGCCGGCGTTGAGCCAGCGGTACTGGTCGGGCTTGCCGGAGAAGGTGGTATCGACCTCGCGGTAGACCTCGACGCCGTCCTTGTAGTAGGCCCAAACGTCGATCTTGTTGTCTTCGTTGCTGTCGAAGAACAGGCGCAGGACGTTGCCCTTGTCGTCCTTGAGCTGCCAGCCGCTGCCCTTGCGCGGCCCCTTGATCAGATCGACCTTGCAATTCGCCTCGGCTTCGGAGGCCGGGGTCGAGTAACTGACGCCTTCCTGGCGCGGCTTGTAGCCGAGCATCTGCTGCACGGTCGGGGCGCCGAAAGCCGGCGTCATCCCTCCCAGCACCAGCAGACAACTTGCCAGCTGGCGCCACCGCCTGGATACTATGGCCATCCGTGACCTCATTTTCTCGCCTATTTCAACAATCCATCCTACCATGATCGTTATCGGCCAGCGAGCGGGGAGCGGTTCAGCGGAAACGCCGGTGAGACGTGAAGGGAGGAAGAAGACGGGGATATAGCGGGGGTGGCGCAAGCGCCGCGCGCGGAAAGATGAGACTGGCGAAAATGGGGAGGCGCGGGTATGGTGGTGATCTTCGAGAATTAGGGAGCGAAATATGCCGCTACTCGATCACTTTCGCGAGCCTATGCACCGCGAATACCGTTGGGAGTCGTTTTACTCGAACTGGGCAACGAGAATTGCGGACGGCCTGTGCAGTCAAGTTCCGGCCGATTTCCTGGTAGGGGAACACATTCATTCGGGTGCGCGTTTCGAGATCGATATCGCAACCTGCGAGGAGGAGACATCTTACGCCCCACCCGCTCCCACTTGGCGTATCCCGGGGACGATTCCGGATAGCTTTGAAGTGCGCGTCTTCAGCACTTTCGGCGGAAAAACGCTCGTCGCGGTCATCGAGTTGGCGACTCCACGCCACAAAGATCGGCTGTCCGAGCGTCGAGACTTCACCGCCAAGTGTATGACCTATTTGAGGCGCGGCGTCAGTCTTATTGTCATGGACATCGTCACCGTCCGTCGCGTCAACTTACACAACGAGATGATGCGGTTGATGGACCTTCCGCCGGAGTTTTATTTCCCGGACAGCGTAGCGATCTATTCCGCCGCCTATCGACCGGTTCGGCGCGCGGAGAAGGACGAGATCGACGTCTGGACGCAACCTCTCGTCGTCGGCGAAGTGCTGCCGACGCTGCCGCTGCGACTGACCGGTGATCTGTTCGTGCCGGTCGATTTCGAGGCGGCTTACATGGAGGCGTGCCGAAGGCGCAGGTTGATTTGATACATGAACCGCTTGATATTGTCCGACGCCCTCACGACAATCAGATAACTGAGTGAGATGCGTCACAAATCTTCCAGCCAAGCATTCTCCAGATTCGGCTCAACGATCAGGCGTCGTCCCTCCAAGATGCTGTGGCGCAGACCCACGATCACTTGATCGCCGTAACCCGTTCCTTCCTCGAATTGGGCCACGATACGACGAGAGGTCAGGAATTGCGGCGGGGGACCGAGATCAAATGCCTGAATGGTAATGCGGCCGACGCGACAGGCTGAGGAACCGCCCGTTCGCCCTCGGAGGCGAGTGACCCACGCCTGCCCCATATCGCGATCCGTGGTACGCAACCACTCGATATCCCGTTCACACTTCTTCCATACGTCCCGCGGTATTACAGTTAACGGAGCGCCAGTATCTACGATGCATTCAGCGAGCGCACGCGCTTTGATCCCAAGATATGCCAACGAATAGACGCGGAAGAAAGGTAACAGGACGGACCCGCCTTGGTCGTCGCAAACGGTCTCCGCGGGAGTTATCAACGATTGCCGGGGATAAAGGCGAATACGAGCCACGGCAGCCCTTCCTCCTGACGGCTATCTCAGTCGAGAAACTTGGTTACGATCCGGTCCGGGTTGATGTGGTACTTTTCGGAGAGATATAGCCGCAACAAGTCCGGGTCGCGCGCGCTGCCGAGGATGGTTTGCTTGTAAACAGCGATGTACCGGCCGGCGTGAGGAAGGAGTAGGCTTTGGTTCTTCTCGTCGTAGAGCCACCGCCATTCGTCTAATAGATCTTCATCCGTAAACGACTCTTTCCCGTTCGTGGAAACAGGAGGCGGGCCAGACAGTCCAAGCACAACCTCCGCCAGGACGATCTTTGAAGTCTTCTTTCGCATGGTCGCTTCCTCAGCACGACGATTGCGGACGGGCCGATATTCTCACAAAAATATTCTACCGCGTCGGTCAAAACTCCGCGCTGCCTGGCACGCGCGGGAACGGGATCACGTCGCGGATGTTCGCCATGCCGGTCACGAACTGCACCGTCCGCTCCAATCCCAGGCCAAAGCCGGAGTGCGGCACCGTGCCGTAGCGGCGCAGATCCAGGTACCACCAGTAGGCCGACGGATCGAGGTGCTGTTCCTTCATCCGCGTTTCGAGAATGTCCAGGCGTTCCTCGCGCTGGCTGCCGCCGATGATCTCGCCGACGCGCGGCACCAGCACGTCCATCGCCCGCACCGTCTTGCCGTCGTCATTCAGACGCATGTAGAACGCCTTGATGCCGCGCGGATAGTCGAACAGGATCACCGGCTTCTTGAAGTGTTCCTCCGTCAAGAAGCGTTCGTGTTCCGACTGGAGATCGACGCCCCATTTCACCGGGAACTCGAACGTCTTGCCGCACTTCTCCAGGATTTCGACCGCCTCGGTGTAGGGCAGGCGCACGAACGTGTTCGACGTGATGCCTTCGAGCGTGGCGATCACCGTCTTGTCGATCCGCTCCTGGAAAAAGGCCATGTCTTCCGGGCAGCGCTCCAGCACGTCCTTGCAGATGCGTTTGAGGAACGCCTCGGCCAGGTCCATGTTGTCGGTCAGTTCGTAGAAGGCCATTTCTGGTTCGATCATCCAGAACTCGGCGAGGTGGCGAGCTGTGTTGGAGTTCTCGGCGCGAAAGGTCGGGCCGAAGGTGTAGACTTTGCCCAGGGCGCAGGCGAAGATTTCCGCCTCCAGTTGTCCACTGACGGTGAGATACGTCGGCTTGCCGAAGAAGTCCTTCGTGTAGTCGATCTCGCCCTTGTCGTTGCGCGGTAGTTTGCCGAGATCGAGCGTCGTCACGCGAAACATCTGGCCGGCGCCTTCGCAATCGCTCGCGGTGATGAATGGCGGATGGACGTAGAAGAAGCCTTGCTCCTGAAAGAAATTGTGAATCGACATGCACACCTGATTGCGGACGCGCGTGACGGCGCCGAAGGTGTTGCTGCGCGGCCGCAGGTGGGCGATGGTGCGCAGGTACTCGAAGGAATGGCCCTTCTTCTGCATGGGGTAGTGCGCGGCGTCCGCCGTGCCGTGGAGGATGATCTTGCTCGCCTTGACCTCGGTTGCCTGTCCCTTCGCCGGCGACGCCAGGACTGCGCCCTCTACCGTGACACTGCAACCGACCGACAGATGCAGCACCTCGCTCTGATAGTTGGACAGGGCCGCTTCCGCGATGATCTGCACGTCGCCGAAACAGGAACCGTCGTTGAGTTGGATGAAACTGAAGCCTCCCTTGGAATCGCGCCGCGTCCGCACCCAGCCTTGCAACTTTACCTCGCGCCCGACCGCCTCCGGTTTGCGCGCGTCGGCGACGCTGATTTTGTCCATCGCGTGAAATCCCTTCATGTTTCACCGCTTGCGGCTTCGCTGGGGGCCGAGCGAAGCCGCAAGCGGCAATTCTTTCTCAACCGTACTTCTTGTGACACTCCGCCGACGAGACCTTTTTCGCCACAATCAGGCCGCCCGACGTCTTCTCGCCTTCCGGGTCGAGGTAGACGCGGTTCGAGTTCTTCTTGTTCTCCGGATTGTAGTTCATGACGTGGATGTTGAACACGAAGCCCGCCTCCGAGTCGCACTTGAACCAGTGGACGTTGTCCTTGTGGTCGGAAATCGTCGAGCATTCGCCGGGCTTGAACAGGCGGTCGATGGTCGGCTTGATGAGGTAGTGGTCCTTGTTGTCCTCGACGCGGTCGTAGTGCCGGCCCTGGAAGTCGCCGCGCAGGATGATGAAGCCGGTACACATGTTGTCGTGGCCGTGCGGCACGATCGACCGGCCCTTCTTCATGCCGAAAATCTGCCGGCCGAAGACCACGCTGCCGAGTCCCTCCACCTTGCTCAGGTCGAGGCCGATGCTCGCCGCCCCGTTGTCGGGCAGCTTCGTCTTGCCGGCCACCTTCTCCAGGTCGAGCATTTTGATCAGTTCGGGCAGATCGGCTTTCTTGTAGAGTTCTTCGAGCTTCGCCTGGAACTCGACGTCCTTGATCTTCTGCCCCTTCACATCCTTGCACAGTGTGTTGAGGTCCAGCATCCACTGCTGGACGACCGGCTTGATGGCGTCGGCGAACAGGTCGCGCTGGAAGAGCGTCTCGATGAGCGCATAAGCGGTCAGGGAACCGAGCATCTTGCGATGAAAGTCGCGGCGGGTGTCTGGCGTCATGTCGTGTCCTCCAGGTGGGTGGTAGTGCCGGGCGGTGGGTATCAGAGTATCCGGGCTGCGTCTCTTATGAAACACATTTCCGGCAGTGTCGGAGTTTGCCGCTTGCGGCTTAGCGGAAGTGGCCGCGAAGCCGCAAGCGAACTCGCGCGTCAACTGCGCTAACGGGAATTAGCGCGCGTGCATGGAGCGCTAACCAGTCGCACGTAAGGATCAGCGCGTAGCTACTGAACCGAGCGCTCACTGCATTGCGCAAGTGATTGTCCTGCAATCGTTTAATCGGCACGATGTCTCAGCACCGGCGTTCCGCGGAGTGGACGGCATGGGATGTGCGATCGTTAGAATCGTCACAATCCGCCCGCCAGGGAATGGGGAGGTCGTCATGATGCGCCGGCTGCTTCGCGATTTCTGCAAGGACGAGAGCGGCGCCGCAGGAATCGAATGGGCGTTTGTGGCCTCGATCCTCGTTCTTGGCTCAGTGGTCGGCTTGCTCGCCGTCCGGGCGGAACTGTTCGGCCAGAGCGTGGAGCACACTGTGAGCAACCGCTGATCGTCGATTTGAACCTCGCGCGGGCCGGGAAGACGCTTCCCCCTGTCTTCCGCGGCCCGTTTTTACTTTCGCCGCTTGCGGCTTAGCGGCGCAGGACCGCTAAGTGTCTGTCCCACAAGTGGGTTCTACGAGCCGCGACCGTCAGGGAGCGTTGGCAACATGCCGCAGAAAACGCT
>JBBQPD010000271.1:0-7425 GCA_038331535.1 Gemmatales bacterium
GCTCTGGCACCGCCCGCCGAAATGCCTCCAAAAAGGTGCCGCCATAGTCTCTGTAGTTTGTGTACACCTTCAGTATCAATGGTGTTAGTTCTTCCAACGTGCCTGGTATCGCATATTCGCGATTTCCGGTTAAAGCCCAAAGGACAAATACCCAACGATGATTTTCGTGATCTACCACAAGGCAAGAGCGATCATCTGTGCTTGGAGGGGTATTGAATCGGTGGATCTCGATGGCCCAAAATAGCACCCACTCTGGGTCCATAACATGAATCTTCAGGCCAAGTGCGCGTAGTTGGTCCATGCAATCTTGAATCGTCATCATAAATCGCCCTGTCTCCGTTGGCAAGCGGTTCAAGGAAACAGGTCGATTGAACAGCTCCCAATATGCAGTACGCATTGTTCATTGGTGGATGCTTTTGCCAGTCCACATATGAACCAGCTGATCGATCCGAATCATGGCAGTGTTTCCATTTTGGGATGTGGCAGAAATACCTCCTGGATCTCTAACGTAAGCAACACCGTTTACTACTCGATCCACAATCACGCTATGGTAGACATTTCTCGTTGCGTTAAAAAAGAATAGTTCCGCGATCCACGGATGAAAACTGAGCGAAAGAATGTTCCCTTGAGTTAGACTGTGGATCCCTGCTGTCCAGACTCTCCCATTCGGAGCGAGGGTGTTTAGCGCAGTTGCCATCTTCTCGAAATCAGTCGTGCCGATGACGGGATCTGTACCTCCTAGTGTAGACACTTGTGTCTCCGTCACGCCGGTGACACCGGCATCCAATAGGAGTTGAAGTCCACACGCCGCCGTGCAGGACATCGGCTTGCTCTGATGCACTATCGTCGAACTCGTAGTCTCGCCGACGGCAGCCATGCCTCCTGCGAGTGGAACATTCGTGAATCCTGCAAGAATGACACGATCAGCGGCGGCACCTACGACATTGTGCTTGTTCAGCCATTTGTAGAGCTTTTCAACCGTTCGTGTGACGATCTTCCCATCTTCAAGAGAGCGATTAAAGGCTTCTTTTGCTAGCTTGCCCTTGGGAGGTGAAGCTCCGGCAGCCGTAAGCTCAGCTACGAGCTGGTTATTGAACTCTGTGTATGTGTTATGCGCCCAGACCCCAAACCCCCACCCCTCATCCCCCACGAAGTACGTGTGGTAATCCGCCACCCGCACATTGTACACCTTCTCGTAGACGCCGGTGTCCTCCAGGCCTTCGATTCGTACCCAGCCATCTTTCGTCCGCACCTCGTCGCCGAGCTGCAACGCCCCGGCGGCGGTCCAACCGCGCTCTCGAACCCAGAACGGATGCTCCGGCGTCGTGCCAATCTGTCGGCCGCCGGCGCGGACGTTGAGGATGCAGCCGGTACGCTCGAATATATCCTCGACGACCTTCCACGCCAACTCCCCGTCCGGGTCGAACTCGCTGCGCGCGCACACGACCTCGCCGCGCCGCAGTTCGTCCACCCGCTTCCAGCCGTGCTGCGTCTCCATGAGGACGTGCGCTCGGAAGCAACCGGCGTTCAGCGCCTTGCAGCCGTTAGCCAGGATGTCGGCGACCACCACGTCTTCCGCCGCCGTCACCGCTGCTTGCTGTGTCGTCAGGCCGCCCAGCGTGTTCGTTCCCTTCTGCGCTGGCGCCTTGGCCGCCTTGACCAATGCCATGGCCGCAGCCATCAACGCCGACACGTGTTTGCCCGCGTCCGGCGTTACTTTCAGGTCGAAGCTCGTCGCCGTCAACTCGCCGATCAGCTTCAGCGCGCCGCCGGGACCGCCCGGACCGGCCACCTTGACCGCCAGACCCTTGCTGTCCTGTGCCGCCCACAGCACGTAGTTCACGCCGTTGTACGTGAACGACCGCTCCGGCGCCAGTTTGCCCGTGTACAGGCCGCCGCTGGTGCCGCCGCCTAGCGCGCTGGCGATCTTGCTCACCAACGCCGTCAACGCCTGATTCACCTGCGTCGGCACATACGCCAGCGCACTGTGGATCGACTGCTTGAGACTTCCCAGGCCCAACTGTGAGGTCGCGAAACTCAGCATGACCTGGAAGCCCTGGTCGAAGACCGTCACCAGCTTGTCTTCAAAATCCGGGGTGTCATAGATCACCAGTTTGTCGATACTGTTCAGGAAGCCGTTGAACGCTTCCTGCAACTGGTCCTGGTTGTCCAGCAGCCATTGCACCCCTTGGTAAATCGACTGCAACACGCCAAGGCCCGGCGCGAATTTGCCGCCCACGCGCGCCGGCAGCGTCGCCAGCGTCGCCGTCATCTGTTGCGTCACCGTGGTCGTCAACTGGCTGAGCATGGTCGGCAGGTCGAACGACGCCAGCGCGTTGGAGAGGGTCTGAGTCAGATTCTGGAACTGGCTGCCGTAACCGGCGGCGATCGTGCTGAGGCGCGTGGGCAGATCGTTCAAGAAGCGCAGCATGTCTTCGGGGTTGTTCGTGTTGTAACCCTGGAGCAGTTGCGCCACGAAACCAGCCGCGACCCCGTTGGCGGCCCCCAACTGCTGCTGCACCACGTTGAGCACGTTCGACCAGTTCAGGCCGGAAAACTGGAGCAGGAACGCCGGCATATCGCGGGTGAGGTCACTGAAACCATTGAAGGCCGACAGGTCCATGGAGGTGCCCAACCAGGCATAGAACTTGTCGAGCAGATTTTGCGGATTCGCCAGGTGACTGAAGAACGTGCTCACGGCTCCCGTCAGACCGTTCACGAGCGTATTCAGGAACGCCGACTTGTTATTCCAGACCGAGTCGATAACGTCCTGGGCCTTGGCGGCGAAGCGTTGCGCCAGTTGCTTGAACGCCTGCCACAACGCCGAGACCTGTTGTCCGAACGTCTTGGTCTTGGGCGTGTCGGCGGTGATCGAGTAGATCGGCGTCAGCGGCGCGGTCACGAAGCCGCTGGGCCCGAAGCCGCCGGGGTTGAGGCTGCCCTGCTGGAAAGCGTAGGCGGTGACGATGAGTTCGCGGTCCAGCGGGTAGCCGGCGCTGCCGGCCTCGCCGGGCAGCGTAAACGACGCCACGCCGGCGCTGACGGGCACGTTGTAGGTCTGATTGAAGATCAGGTCGTGGTTGTTCCACCAGAAGGTGTGCTGCTCGACGTCCCAGACCTGCACGTGGAAGGCGACAGTCAGACCGGGCAAGTCAATCGGGCTGTCGCGGTCGAGGGTCAGCTGCACGGACAGCGTTTGGTCGGCGGTCAGCGGATCGATCTTAATGGCGGCGTCGGCATAGCGGTTGGAGTCGGCGGGGTCGTTGTACGTGCCCGGCAGGGCGGCGCCGCTGGGCAGCAAGGTGCCGTAGGCGCCGAAGGCGGCCAGGGTGTTGCCGGCGGGGGTGCCGGCTTCGCCGTGGAAGGACAGGAAGTCGGTGCCGGGGCTGGGATCGTGCAGCATGACGACGACGTTGATGACCTGCGTGGCGCTGTCGGTGCCGAAGCGGTCGGTGACCCAGCCGCGTACCTGGTAGATGCGGCCGACGGTGTAGTCGGGCAGGGTGATCGTCGGCGACTTACCCTCGCCGGAGAGCAGCACGGCGGGCGTTCCGGTGGGGACGCGGGCGTCGTCGATCTCCCAGTGATAGACCAGGCCGGCCCGCGACGCCGCCGACACGTTGGTGAAGAAGACCGGGTCGCCGACGTCCACGACCCAATCGAGCGGCGTCACCGGCGGCGCGGTCGGACCGCCGGGCGGAACGCCCGGACCGGACGGTGACGTGCCGCCCAGGAAGTTCGCGTCCCCGCGCAGCGTCACGGTCGGCACCACCTGGCGCACGAAGACCGGGACCGTGTAGTCGCTGCTCTGTCCGCCTTCGTCCTGGACACGGATCACAGCGGGAAAACCGGTCGGGGTCGCGGTCGCGGCATAGGAGTACTGGTCGTAGACATGAGTGAAACTCACCGAGCCGCCGCTGTCAACCCAGTCGCGCGCCTCGACCACGACGAAGTCGCCGCTGCCGTCCCACTTGGCGTAAATGCTGACCGTGTCGGAGTTGTCGGGATCGACCGCGGCGACGGTGAAGGTGGCCGTGCCGCCCTGGTCGAACGGGCCGGAGTAGGTGACGCTGGCCGTGGGCGTGTCCTCCTCCACGCTGACGTGGAAGCCGTCCTCGCTGGTTTCGCCGTGGTTATCGGTGACCTGGACGAGGACGTCGTATTCGCCGAAGTGCGAGAAGGTGTCCGAAATCGACAACGAAGTCAGCGTCGGGTCCACGACGAAGTCGCCGCCGTCGAAGCTGATTTCCCAAACCACGCTCGCGATGCCGCTGGCATCCGTGGCGCCCACCTGGAAATTGACGGTGTCCCCAGCGTTGATGGTCATGTCTCCGGGCACGGTCAAAACGGGCGCCGGATAGTCTACCGTCACGTCCACGGTAACGATTTGCGTCTGGTTGGCGGAGTCGGTCAGCCGTGCGGCCACGGTAAGCGTGCCCGCGGTGGCGAGGGTCGGAGTTGCGACCAGGCCGCTGGCGGAGGCATCGGCGATAAAGTTCTGGCCATCGTAGTCGAAGTCCCATTCGACAGTCGTGAAAGTCGGCGCGGGGTTCGACGCCGTCATCAGCGAGAACGTGGCGGAATCGCCCACCGTGTACTCGTCGCTATCGGCGTCGATCCACAGCTGGCTGTTATTCGTCGAAGAACCGGAGCCGGGGGCCGACACAGTCCAGTTCACGGCGCGGTTGGCCGAGTAGGTGCCATCCACCGCGCTAATGGTCACCGAGTACGGGCTATTGCTCGCCGCCCCGGCATCGAGGATGCCGGTGATCGCGTGTGCGGTCGTGTCGAAACTCAAGCCGGCCGGCAGTCCGGTCACGCTGACCGTCGGCGTTCCCCCGGTCGTATCCGTCACGTTCACGGCCAGCGACACCTCGTCGCCTTCTGTGCTGCTTTGCGCGCCAGGATTCGCGATGGAGAGCGCCGCGGCGGCCACGGTCCAGGCGAACGTCTCCGTATCGTTGTGGGAGCTGTCCTGCGCCGTGACGGTGCAATTAAACGTGCCAGTTCCAGCCGCGCCGGCTGCGATCGTTCCCGAGATGAGGCCGGTCGCGGTGTTGATGCTCAAGCCGTTCGGCAGGCCCGATGCGCTATAGGTGACTGTGGAACCGTTGCCGCCGTTGGTCGAAACTTGCAGCGAAACGCTCTCGCCTTCGCTATTGATCTGGTCGTCGGGGACCGTGACAAAAGGAGTTACCGAAAAGGTGAAGTCCTGAGCCGTCGTGCCCGTGCTATTCGTGGCGTTGACGGTGATCGAGTACGAGCCAACCGCGCTCGCCTTGGGCCGGCCGGCGAGCGTGGCCGTGCCGTTGCCGTTGTCCACGAAAGTG
The DNA here is from genome assembly GCA_038331535.1 of Gemmatales bacterium. Lineage (GTDB taxonomy): Bacteria > Planctomycetota > Planctomycetia > Gemmatales > Gemmataceae > JBBQPD01. Next base: position 5,331 of record JBBQPD010000271.1, read on the forward strand.
ACGCCTTCGGGCAAGTCGCCGGTTTCGTCGAAGGTTGGCGTCGGTGTGCCAGTCGCCGTGATCTGGAACGAATTGGCGGCATGCGGAATAAACGTGGCGGCCGCGGCGCTGGTGAACAGGGGACCGGCAACGACTTTGAGCTTGATAGTCTGGGTTACGCTCGGATTGATGCCGTTCGCTGCGGTGACGTTGACGTAATACACCCCACCAGTGCCAGGCGCGGGAGTGCCGGCGAGCGTGGCCGATGCGCCCGCGGCCGTGAACGAGATGCCGGTGGGGAGATTGCCGGATTCGCTCAGAGTAGGTGTTGGAGTTCCGCCAGCGGTGATCTGGAACGTGTTGGACGTGCCCACCATAAAGGTGGCGAACGAGCCGCTCGTGAAGGCGAGCGCATCGTTGACCACCTCGTCGAGAGCGGCCGACGTGCTGCCGTTGAAGTTGGCGTCGCCGGCGTAGACGGCCGTAAGCGTATGGTCGCCGGCGTCCTCGAAGGAAGGGTAAAAGGCCGCCGATCCCGTGTTGTCCAGCGTTTGCGAGCCGAGCGCGGTCGTGCCATCGTAGAATGTAACGCTTCCGCTCGGAGCGCCAGAACCCATCATTCCGCCGGCCGAACCCGACACGTGTGCCGTCAGTTCGATGACGTGATTACTTAATGTCGGAGATTGAGACGAGGTCAGCGTCGTGGTCGTGTCCGGCTTGTTCACCGTCTGGGTAAGCGCGCTCGACGTGCTGCTGTTATAGTTGTCGTCGCCAGCGTATGCGGCCGTGATCGTGTGAGCGCCGATAGCCAGGGAGGAGGTGCTGACCGAGGCGGCACCCGTGTAGTCCAGGGATTGTGTTCCGAGCGCGGCACTCCCGTCATAAAACGTGACGCTGCCGGTTGGAGTTCCGGCCGGTCCACTCACCGTGGCCGTGAAAGTGACGGACGATCCGAACGTGGAGGGGTTCGGCGTCGCGGAAACGGCGGTGGTCGAATCGGCCAACAGCAGCGGGTCCACCCAGCTGCCGAGGTACTGCTCATCGCCGCCGTACACCGCGGTGATGTCATGACGGCCAGGTCGGAGAGTTGAGGTCGTGAAGGTCGCCGTGCCGGTGAGATCCAGCAAGCCGTCGCCGAGCGGCGTCTCGCCGTCGAAGAACGAGACTGTTCCTGTCGGTGTGCCGCCGCTGCCGATCACGTTGGCCGTGATCGTGATCGGCCCCGAGAAGGCGGACGCATTGGGAGACAGGGTCAGGGTCGTCGTCGAGGACCGTTTGGCGAAGTTTACCCCATCAACGGGTAGGATCGTCAGGCCAGCGGGACTGAATGAGGACGCCGGCACGCTCGGAATAAAGGTCGCGAGATCGCCTGGACCCGTGGACAGGACACCGGCCGCACTGCCGGCGCTCGAGCCGCTGGCCAGGCTGGGAAGACTGCTCGCTGCCGCGGCGGGCGCTGGGTCGCCGTCGGGCTGATTCTCCTGGCCGGGAGGCGACGAGCTGCCGCCCTCCGCGGGCGCCGACTCGCCGGGATTGGACGCCGCTCCGCCTCCGCTTCCGGAATCTCCTCCGCCGGGACTGCCCTGCGGAGCCGCCGGAATGTCCAGAGGCGCGCGCACCGGCTCGGTCGGGAAGGGAGATTCGAGGGTCGCCATCCAGTCGTGCAACAGCGGATCGGCAAACGGATCGGTCGCGAGGTCGGTCGTCGTCTGCGCGTCGGGCGCCGCGACGGCAGTAGCCGCAGCCGTGAGAGCGGACTCCGTGCCGGTCAGGGGGGCGGTGAACTTGGTGTCCTCTTCGGAGAGGGCCGAGTCCGGAGGAGTCCACAGGCCTGCGTACAGGTCGGCGGAGTTCTCCGGCTGGTCCTGGACCGATGCTTCGGGGACCAGCGCGGTTCCCCACCCCTGAGATAAAACATTCCCGGGAGTCATCTGAAAAAAGGAGGCGCCCAGTAGCGACGTTTGCAGGACGCCGAACGGGTCATTGGGCAGGACGAGCGCTTCCAACTGCTCCAGAAACGGGCGGCAGGTCCGGGGTTTGGCGGCGAGAGTCCGCCCGGTCGAAGCGAAGTACCGCTTCCACGAACCGAACCAGTCCCCGATGGAAACACGGCTGA
>JBBQPD010000272.1:0-7414 GCA_038331535.1 Gemmatales bacterium
GGGTGGATGCTGCACTGGAACGTCACCGGCGTATTATCGGGCTTGAAGTCGTCAATTACCCTCTTTTCGCCGGGCGCGATGTTCTTGTTGTCGGCGCTCTGGTCCGAATTGGTGCTACCCCACTTCGTGTTGTGGGAAATGCCGCCCGCCTTGCCCATGGCCTCCTTGGTGTCGTTGTACACGTTCACCACCTGGCCGGTCTGGTGCTCTTTTCTCTTTTCGTCCAGGTACTTGGGGAACAGGACGGAGACGTGCGGGTGGAACTCGCAGTAGGGCTGGCGGATGTCCAGCGACTTGTTCTTGACCGCCTTAACCGCCTCGTCGTCCTCGCTGCAAGCGAAGAACTTACCCTGATCCGGAACCAGGAAGACGACGACGTTCTGCAAACCCTTGTTCGTCTTGTTGATCCGCCACGCCTGCTGCTCCTTGTCTCCTTCGGGAGCCTTGTCCGCCAGGCAGTGATCCTTGTCGGCCGCCGCCTTCTCCTTCACGAGCTCGGCCAGCTTCTTATTCATGTCGGCGACGTCGGGTTCCGTGCCCTCGAACTTGACCGTGCCCTTGACGATGGCCTTGCCCGGCTTGAGGGGCTCCTTCTTCCCGGCGGCGGAAGGCTTCTCGTCCTTCGAGTTCGCGTCGGTCGTCGTCTTCGCGTCCTTGGGCGTCTCGTCCTTGGAACCGCCGCTCGTCGTCGGACTACCGCCGCAGCCGGACAGCATCAACAGCGACAGCGACGCGCCGCAGGCGAGCGCCAGGTCGCGGAACTTCCATCGATTCATCGCTAAATCTCCTCAAGCTTGGTGATAAGTTGCGTTCAGAGAGACGGCCCGTCAGCAGTCGCCGGCGGGCCGGACAGTTGGTTTATGGACGGCCCCTCATTCGGGCTTGGTCTTGATGGCTCCGAGGTCGGTCACGGCGTCGGCCTTGATCTCCACCGGCACCCCTTTTTTCCCGCCGCTGACCCAACCGGTGGCCTCGTGCCAGGTCACGATGCGATACTTGCCGACGGGAGCGTTCTCGATTTCAAACTCACCCTTGTCGTTGGTTACCGCGAAGTAAGGGTGATCGAATACCCAGATGTACGAAATCATCCAGGAGTGAATGCCACACTGCACGGGGACAACTCGATTCGAGGCGACCCAGCCTGCTACTTTGTGTGTCTTTCCGGTACCGACGACGTTATTACCCGATACCACAGCATTGTCCGCCCCGCCGATGATGTTGACGTTATGTCCGAAAGTCGAGGTATTTTTCGCGACGAGCGTTTGTCCCACACGGATGCCGAGAACGTGCGGCTCAAACATGCAGCAGGGCTGATCGACGACAACGTCGGGATCTGGCTTCACCAATTTCGGATGGATGGGGATCTTATTGCCACCCTTCTCGTCGAGCAACCAGACCATCACCCAGCGAACGCCCTTCGTCTTCGGATCGACGACCCACTCATCGGACCAGGTGCCACCCGCAGCGCAGTTCTTGCAATCCGCATTCAGCGCGGCTGCGGCGATTTCCTTACGCGACGGCGGGTCGCCGTCGAAGATGACGCGGCCCTTGACCGTGCCCCATTTCTGTTCCTCGGCCAGCGCGGTTCCGCCCACAAAGGCGAGGACCATGAGGCCGAACAGGGTTCGTGTGGTGTTCATGGTCGAAATTCCTGGACTAGCCCCCAGCGCGAGCCGGGGGGTACGCAACCCCGGCTCGCGCTGGGGGCTACTGAATGAATCTGCCTCGATCAATTCTTCTCCGGCGTCAGCTTGATCGCGCCGACATCGGTGCCGGCCGCTTTGATGACGATCGGAATGCCGAGCTTACCGGATTTCACGCCCTCGTGGACGACCCAGCCGATGCTCTCCTGCCAGACGACGAGGCGGTAGTTGCCGACCGGCGCGTCCTTGATCTCGAACTCGCCCTTCTCGTTGGTCACCGCGAAGTAGGGGTGATCGAAAACACGCACCCAGCAGTTCATCCACTTGTGAATGGTGCATTGAATCGGCACCGGTCGCGGCGACGCTTTCCAGTCTTCGACTTCCAGCGCTTTGCCAGGCGGGATCGCGATATTCTTGTTCGGGTTCTCGTCGCCGCCGATGATGTTGACGTTGTGCGTCACCTTCGCGCTGTTTTTGGCCTCAAGGATTTGGCCGGTGCGCATGCCGAAGACGTGTGGTTCAAACATGCAGCAGGGTTGATCGAGGAGCACCTTTGGAGCGGCTTTCGCCAGGGCAGGGTTGATCAGAATCTTCGGGCCGCCCTTTTCCTCAATGAGCCACACCATCACCCAGCGCACGCCGTGGTTGGTAGGATCGACTACCAACTCGTCCGACAGAACCTCTCCGTTCTTTTCACAGAACGCCTTATCGGTATCGACGGTCACTTTCTTGCGCGGAGGTACCGGACCATCGAGGACGACCTTACCCGTGATGGTGCCCCAGCCCTGTGCGCCGACCTTTCCGGAAGGCAGCAGAGAAATCAAGGCGGCCACGGTCAGCGCGGCGGCCATTCGGTAGATCTTCATTATTTCCCTCCCGCCGGCGCCTGGTGATAAGACCGATTGGCAGGCATGCCGGCGATTTTTGACAGGTCCATGAGCGCGTCGCGAAGGGCGCTCACCTGTTCCAGCGACGAGCCGACGAAGAGATCCTGGAACTCTTCCTTCCCTGCCGGCTTTTTCTCGATGTTTTGGGGCATTACCGTATTGTATGCGAACATCGCCCGCGGGTTGGCGATCCAGCGCATCGTCCACTCCGGCCGCAGACGCTCCGCAGCCAGGTCGAGAAACGGACCTTTCTTCTCGCCCTGGCCATTGATCATATGGCACTTGGCGCAGGCGCCCCCCTTTTCACCGAGGTTCGTAAGCAAGCGATAGCTATCGGCAGCGTAAGCGTCGCGCTCCTTGTACTCTCTCTCCAATTCCTTGTAATCGCGGTCTTTGATGCTTTTCTCAAGCTTCTCGACCTTCTGCTTCGCCTCATTCAGAACCTTTTCGGCGGTCTCCTTGTCTTTTTTCTCTTTCGCATTCTCGAAAACCGCCTGCGCGTCTTCGCGCTCGGCCAGGGCGTTCCGCAGGCGTTGCTGGAGGATGCCCCCCCATTTCGGTTCCAGAGTCTTGAGGCGCTCGCCAAGATGTTTCTCACCCACGGCGGCGACGTACTTCGGCGTCTTCTCGCGCCAGAACTTGTCGTCGCGCTGCGGGATGGCCAGATGGGCGGTGCCGGAACCAGCCGCCGGGTTGGTCAGCTTCTCGACGGCCCCAAAGTATTCGACCAGGATCGTCGCCTCCTCCGGGCTCATGTTGAAGCGCGGCATGTTGAGAATAACGTGCGGCCGCACCGTCTTCGGGTTGAGCAAGAACTGGTAGAGCCAGTTCGGTTGGACGCGCTCACCCTCGCGGTGCAGCGGCGGCGGCAGCACGTTGCGCGCGTCGTCCGGCTGCTTGATGTCTTCTGTGTAGGTGTGGAGCAAGTACGGCAGCATCAACTCCACAAACGTGCCGCCGTAGGGGTCGCTGTGCCAGACGACATCAGCGGGCGAAACGCTGATCCCCTCCGCGGCGGGGAGGTCGCGCGTCAGGCCCGATGGGTCGGAGAATCGCAGCGCCTCGTTCAGACGAATGTCGTAGTTGCCATTCTTGTCTACGGGATGGCCGTGGCGGATCTGCAAATCCTCGGCCTTCTTCGCGGGGTTAAAGCCGGGGTTGAAATTGCCGACGGCGGTCAGGCGATCCGGGACCATCGGGGAGACGCCGACCCAGGCGTTGTGGTTGGGGAAGGCGAACTTATCCTTTGCGTAGGCCTTGGCACTCTCGTCGGCCTTGAGATGCAGGCGGCTGCGTTCCGCGTCGGTGAGCTTGAACTCGAACACGCCCGAGCGCGCCTGGTGGCAGCCGATGCAGTTGAACTTCTCCAGCACTTGCCGTCCTTTGGCTTCGGCCAGGCGTTCGGGCGTCGCCTTGTACAGGAACTTCGGCGAGATGCGCTCGGCCGTCAGTCCGAGAATGAACGTCATCACCGCCTCGCGCGCCACCGCCTCCTGCTCCGACTTGCGAATGGTAAACTCTTCGTCAGACTCGTCCTTGTGCTGGCGGATGCGGGCGAACTGGAACTGCGGCATGCGCAGCCGATCGTCCCAGGCGCGCGTACGGTTGTAATCGTAGGAACGCGGCTCGACGAGCTTCTGATGCAGGAACCCCTCGCGGCTGTGGTGTTCCAGCGCGTCGAAGAAGTGCTTCTCATAGGGCGTCTTGCCGTCCTTGCTCGGCTCCCAGAACGGCCCCTTGTCCAGGCGTTCGCGCAGCTCCTTGACCTCGGCCTTTTCGTCGTCGGTCATCGGCTCGCGGATGGTGCGCGACTTGAGATCGTCGGCGTCCTTGGGGTTGGGATTCGTCAGATCGATCAGCTCCCATTTCTCCGGGTCGGTGAAATTGTCCTCGTCCTTCTGGAGCTTGGCCTTCAACTCCGCGACGCGCCCCTCGCGGTCGAGCTTCCGAATCAATGCTTCCAGTTGCTTCTTGGTCTGCCGTTCGGGAACGATGTTATAAGTCTCCCGAACGTAGGAGTCGGCGTCCTCGAAGGCGAGGCGCTCGGCGTCCTTGCGGCCCCAGTCGTGCAGCGCCGTACCGATGGGCTTGGCGGTCTCGAAGCCGGGCACGTCGTGGCAGGCGAAACAGCCGAGCCGGCTGATGCTCTTCTTGCCGATGTACCACAGGAGGTCTTCGTCCGTGGCCCCCTTCTTGAGACGGCGTTCCTCGGCGTCGCGCACCAGGACATTCAGACGGTCTTCCTCGAAGCCGATCTCACCCGATTCGGGGATGATCTTTTCCACGTCCACGCGCGTGATGCCCGGCGCCTTGGCGAGATAGACGCGGGCCAGACGGCGGAGCGTCTCGTTCTTGGGGGTGGCGGGATCCTTCTCGTCGTAATCCTTGACCTTCTGGCTGAGCAGCCAGTCGGCGACGTCGCGGGCCTCGGCGTCCTCCAGCCGCGTGAACGGCATCTTGGTGCGCGGGTGGTGAATGTTCGGATTAAGAATCCACTGGTAGAGCCAGCGGCGGGCGTCGTTGCCGGCTTCGGGTTTGAGCTTGGCGGCCATACGGCTCAGGTTCGGGCCGAAGTTGGCTTCTCCCGCAACCGACGTCTTACCCCGAGTCTCTGTCGCCTCATGCGAATGGCAGGCCAGGCAGCCCTTCTCCGTGAACAGCTTTCGGCCGTTCTCCGCGTTGCTCGGCGTCTTCTTGTCGAGATCGTCCAGCTTCGTCGCTTCGCCGCCGTCCACCGTCTGCACCTTGTCGGCGATCGGTATCGGCTTGCCGAGGTCGATCAGCTTTTTGGTGGTAGCCGTCAGTTCCTTGACGACGGCTTCACGCTGCCCCGGCAGGTCGTCGAGCGACTTCTGAATACGTTCCGACTCGTCGTCGGTATTCGTCCGCTTCTTCCGCGTTTCCAGGTCGGTCTGCTTGCGCGACATCTCTTGCAAGCGCTCTTGCAGTTGGCGGACCTCGGCGCCGGAGGCGTCGATGTCGGCCGCTCTGGCGGGAGCGGACAGCAGCGCCAGGTCGGTCAGCGCCTTCGTCACCTCCGCGAGGTCTTTCGCTTCGCGATCGCTGAGCGCCCGGTCCTCAACCTTTTCTTGCACGCTGGCGATGAGTTTGAGCAGCGCCTTGCGGTAGGTGTCGTTCGCCTTGAGGTGGTCCTTGCTCTCCGTCAGGAGATAGAAGCTGATGGCGTGCATTTCCGCGGCGGGGAAGCCCTTCTGGTCGTCGGGCAGCACCTCGTCGCGATTGGTGCTGAGGCCGTAGAAGTGCGGCATCTTGGTGTCTTCGCGGAAGCCGCGCGGCGAGGCGATCCACTTGCGCGTCCACTCCTGGTTCGTCTTTTCGCTCAATCGGCGCAGACTCGGCCCGACCTTGCGATTGGTGCCGGGCGGGTTGAGGGTATCGCTCTTGAGCCGAACCTGCTCGGAATCCGACAGCCATTCCAGCGGCGGCGTCGGCTCCAGGCGCACGTCGGGGCCGAACGGCTTGCCGCCCTTGGTGCCGGTGATTTCGTGACAACCGAAGCAACCGTTGTCGCGCACCAGGTCGTAGCCGCGCGTCACCTTTGGGGCTTCCTCCTTGCTGCCGTAGCGCACCAAGTCAGTGACCTCGTGATGGCATTTGATACAGCCTGACTCCTTGAAGCGGCTGGACATCATCGGGAAGTCCCAGTCGTGGTTCGACTTCCAGTCGTAACCCTTCTGCCAGGCGTGTTCCTGATGCGCATCGGCCGGCGTGTGCGAGGCGAGGACGAACTCCGTCGCGCTGCCCTGGCCGCCGTGACAGATCGTGCAGCCGAACTTCTCCGACGGGTGCGGGCTATTGGCATCGACGAACAGGTCGAGCCGCGGGTGGGCGGCATACATCGTCACCTGACCGCGCGTCAGCTGCTTGGTGCGCACCTTGCTCGGCAGGTCGGACACGTCGAAGCCAAGCGTTTCGCCGCTTTTTTCGCGATCTTTATAAATCTTGCGGGCCGTCTCCAGCCGCTTCGACAGGTCGTCGGGGGCACTGCCGATCTTGCTCAGAGCGTCGCGGTCGAACATCGCCCGGTCGATGCCCTGGTGACAGGTCATGCAGCGGTCGTAGCGAGGCACGTCCTTGAAGTTGTAGTCGATGGTCAATTCGGGCAGCACGATCTGATGAATCTTCGTCGGCGACGCCAGGGCGTCGAGGATCGGCAAGTTGCGGAACGTGTCGCCGATCTTCCAGCTCTTCAACGCCGTCGCCTTGGCGAAACGGTCGAACTCTGTGGTCAGCCGCTTGAGGTTATCCTCGGCGTTGGAGACGGCTTCCTCTTTCGGCGCCAGCTCGGCGCGGATTTCGCGCCGATACTCCGCGTCGATCGCCTCCAGTTGCTTGACCGCTTCTTCGAGCTTGTCGCCGAGGGTCTTGAGTTCTTTCTCTTCGTCGCCTTTCTTCTTTTCGAGCGTCGATTTATTGGCGGCGGGGGCGTTGCTCAACTCGTCGCGGGTTTGGACGAGGTAGCTCGACTTGGCGTCAAAGTCCGCCTTGTAGCTTTGGGTCCTGGCGCTCTGAATGTCGCGCTTCGCCTGGATTTCGCGCGCTTTCTTGGCGAGTTTGTCCTGCGTTTCCGCCAGCTCTTTCTTGGCCGCTTCCACGGCCTTGAGGCGTTTATCCACCTCTTCCTCGTTCGGCAACTTCGCGAGCATGGCGCGCTCGTTGAGTGTACTCTCCACGTCTCGGAATTCGCGCTGGACCTTCTTGAACTCGCGGTTGTAGTCCTGCACGAACATCCACAGGGTACTGATCAACATCAGGATGCAGGACACCGCAAAGACGATATCGAGCGTCTTCTGATTGCGATAATGTTGGTCACTGGCGGCCATGATGATCCTATAGTCAGTGGTCAGTGGTCAGTGGTCAGTG
>JBBQPD010000273.1:0-7367 GCA_038331535.1 Gemmatales bacterium
CGTCGCCGAGGAATCGACCGCCTGGCCGTCGGTGTCACGGCCGACCTTCCTGGGCGGGCTGGGCTTCGGCTACAAGTGGGATCTGGGCTGGATGCACGACACGCTCGATTACCTCGCCCACGACCCGGTACACCGCCGCTACCACCACGACCGTCTGACCTTCCGCCAGGTCTACGCCTTTTCCGAAAACTACGTCCTGGCGCTGTCGCACGACGAGGTCGTTCACGGCAAGCGGTCGCTGCTGTCGAAGATGCCGGGCGACGACTGGCAGAAGTTCGCCAACCTGCGGCTGCTGTACGGCTACCAGTACACGCAGCCGGGCAAGAAACTGCTGTTCATGGGCGGCGAGTTCGGCCAGTGGCGCGAGTGGAACGAGGACGCCAGCCTCGACTGGCACTTGCTGCAATGGGCGCCGCACCAGGGGCTGCAGCGCTGGGTGCGCGATCTCAATTTCCTGTACCGGGACGAGCCGGCCCTGCACCAGCTCGACTGCGACCGCGCGGGCTTTGAGTGGGTCGATTGCTGCGATGGCGACGCGAGCGTTTTCAGCTATCTTCGGCGTGGACGCGGTGCGGAAGAATGGATCCTCGTCGTGCTGAACTTTACGCCCGTGGTGAGGGAGCACTATCGTGTCGGCGTGCCGCAAGGCGGAGCCTGGAAAGAGATCCTGAACAGCGACGTGCCCGAATACGGGGGCAGCGGTCAGGGAAACCTCGGCGGCGTGACGGCGGAGCCTGTGCTCTGCCACGGCCGCTATCACTCCGTCGATCTCACGCTGCCGCCGCTCGGCATGGTTGTGTTCAAGCCGGGAGTTTGAACCATGAGCCAGGAAAAAGCTGCCCCGCGCATCAGCGTCTTCCCGAAATGCTACTTTGACGATCTCTACCAGGGCCGCATGGACTATCTCCAGTGGCTGCGCCAGGCCGCGACGCTGGGAGCGGAGGGGATCGAGCATTACGATGGCTTCTTCCGCAGTTTCGACAGCGCTGGCATTGACCCGGTCCTCCGCGTGTTGTCCGAAACCGGCCAGGTTTCCTCGATGCTCTGTTTCTCGCCCGATTTCACGCATCCCGATCCCGACGAGCGCCAGCGCCAGCTAATTCGACAGCACACGGCCATCGACCTGTGCGTGTCCCTGGGCATCCGTCACTGCCGGACGCTCAGCGGCCAGCGCCTTCCGGGAATGACCCGCCGCGAAGGCGTCGAGCGCACCGTGGAGGGAATCCGCCGGTCGTTGGAGTATGCGGAAAAGCGCGGTGTCACACTGTGCATGGAAAACCATTACAAGGACGGCAACTGGCAGTACCCCGAGTTCGCGCAGCCGGAAGACGTCTTTCTGGAAATCCTCGGCCAGATCGATTCGCCGTTCTTCGGAGTGCAGTACGATCCCTCCAACGCCACCGTCGGCGGATACGACCCGGTGAAGTTTCTGGAGAAGGTCAAAGACCGCGTGGTGACGATGCACGCCTCGGACCGTTACCTGGCGCCGGGGGCGACGCTCGACGAACTGCGTCAAGCGGACGGCACGATCGGTTATTCGGAGAAATTACGCCACGGCGAAACGGGCAAAGGGTTGAACGATTACCACGCGATCTTTCGGATTCTTGCCGGCGTCGGCTTCACCGGCTGGATTTCCGTCGAAGACGGCGTCAACGGCATGGACGAATTGCGGCGGTCCGTTGAGTTTCTGAAACAGAAGCGCGAGCAGTATTATCCCATCGTCGAGAATTGAGGGATGAGCGGAGCAGGCCAGTTGCGCTCGCTAGATCTTCCGTTTAGCGGGCTGACGTGTCTTTCACGCGAGCCTCCAGAGCCGGAATCAGTCGCTCAGCTTCTCGCTGAAGAACGGTCCACGCTTCTTCCACTCCATTCCAATCGCCGGCGTGACCCATCGATTCTAGACGCTGTGCAGCGTCAACCACTGGGTGCGCGGCAAAGCAGTCCGCCGACCCCTTGAGAGTGTGTGCTCCGCGCCGCAAACCCGGGGCGTCTGTTCGATCGATGGCGCTGCGGATTTCCGGCATCAGGCGCGCACATTCCTTGAAGAACAGCTCGACCATTTTGACCAGAAACTCTGGACGGCCGCTCACCCTTTGGAGGGCCATTTCCCAGTCGAGGACCGGTGCTTCCGCGGCAGGCGCAGCGGGTTCAGGAACTACGCGGGAGGGAAGAGCTTCGGCTGCGGCGCGTTGTTCCCCACCTTCCCCTTTTAGGGGAACCAGCTGCTCCAGCGCATCGTAGAGCGATTCAGCGCGGAAGGGCTTGGTCACATAACCGTCCATGCCGGCCGCGAGGCACATCTCGCGGTCGCCCTTCATGGCGTGGGCGGTCATGGCGATTATGGGCATGTGGCTGCCCGTGGTCTTCTCTTCGGCACGAATAGCGGCCGTCGCCTCCAGACCGTCCATTTCCGGCATCTGTACGTCCATCAACACGGCATCGAACGTCTGCTTTTGCAGGGCCGCGATGGCTTCGCGACCGTTGCCGGCCACGACGACATGGTGTCCGGCCAGCTCCAGAAGGCCAACCGCCACCTGCTGGTTGACCAGGCCGTCTTCCGCGAGCAGGAGACGCAGGGGGCGCCGAACGCGACTGGAAGCGGGCGCGGTGCGCACTTCCGGCTGCTCCGCACCCCGAGATCCCCTTCCCGCGTTCGCGGAACCGAGTACCCACACGATCGCTTCCAATAGGTCGGACTGTTTGACCGGCTTGGTTAAACAACGGGAAATCCCGCAGGCACGGACACGAGCCAGGTCCGTGTGCTGGCCGCCGGAGGACAGCATCAGCATTTTGCAGTCCGACAACTCCGGTGCCTGTTTGATGCGCTCCGCGAGCATGAAACCGTCCATCTCCGGCATCATGGCATCGACCAACGCGACCCGAAAAGGTTTGCCTGCACCTGTGGCCTGGAGCAGCAGCGTCAGGGCTTCTTCGCCGCCGGCAGCGCAAGCCGGCTTCATACCCCAGTTGGCCAGCACTTCGTCGAAAATTTGGCGATTGGTCTCGTTATCGTCCACGATGAGTACGGGCAAGTTCTTCAGATCGATCGGACGCAGTGGCGGCGGCGTACCCGCGGGCGACAGGCCGAAGTTGGCGGTGAAGTGAAACGTACTGCCCTTGCCCACCTCGCTTTCCACCCAGCTGCGGCCGCCCATCAGTGCGGCGAGCTGCGTGGAGATAGCCAGGCCCAGGCCCGTTCCGCCATACTTGCGGGTGGTCGAGCTATCGACCTGGCTGAAGGCGGAAAAGATTTGCCGTTGCTTGTCGGCGGGGATGCCGATGCCTGTGTCTCGAACGCGGAAGTGCAGCAGGATGTCGCTCGCCGAGCGCGACTCCTCGTTCACGTCCACCACGACCTCGCCCTTCTCGGTGAACTTCAACGAATTGCCGACGAGATTGACGACGATCTGCCGCAGCCGTCCGGGATCGCCGCGCAGGTTGTCGGGGATCGCCGGGTCGATCCGGCAGGCCAGCTCCAGGCTCTTCTGCGCCGCGCGAATGCCCAGAACCTGGACCGTGTCGCCCAACGTGTCGCGCAGCCGGAAATCGAGCGTTTCCAGCTCCAGCTTGCCCGCTTCGATCTTGGAGAAATCGAGGATGTCGTTAAGGAGCCGCAGCAGCGATTCCGCCGATTGCTTCACCGTATTCAGATAGCCGCGCTGCTGGGTGCTCAGCTCGGTCTGCAGAGCCAGTTCGGTCATGCCGATGATGCCGTTCATGGGCGTGCGAATCTCGTGGCTCATATTGGCCAGGAACTCGCTCTTGGCGCGGTTGGCGGAGTCGGCAACCTCCTTGGCTTTCTGCAACTCGATTTGGCTACGGTGCAGCTCCTCGGCCTTGCGCTCCAGCTCGCCCACCAGCGCGGCGCGGGCCTCGGCCAAATCCTTGTCGGCCCGCGCCTTGACGGTCTCAAGCTCCTTGTTCTTCAGCTCTTCGAGGATGCGGCGGTTTTCCTCCTGGAAGAACTTGCGGCGGAGCAAGGCGCGAATGCGGCCCTTGAGGACGGGCAGCTCGCTGGACTTGCCCACGAAATCGTCGGCGCCGGCCTCCAGCGCCTGGGTCATGTCCTCCTTGGTCTCGCGTCCCGTCAGCATCAGCACGACGATGGAGTTCTGCGCGGTTAGACGCCATTCGCTGATCTGCCGGCACACTTCGATGCCGTTCATTTCCGGCATCACCAGATCGACCAGGACGCAATCGAACGCCTCTCGTCGCAGTCGCTCCATCCCATCCCGGCCGCTGCCCGCCTTCTCGACCTGATAACCCTCCTTACCGAGCTGATCGCGCAGGTATTCGAGGAAGGTGGGACTGTCGTCGATCGTCAGGAGTCGCGCCCGTCGAAAGGAACCGTCGGCGCGACCGAGGATGGAGCCGGCGTTCGATTCCGCCTTGTTCAGAAGTCCGCGGATGCGCAGGACGAAAATGTCCACATCGACGGACTTGGCGACGAAGTCATCGGCGCCGCTCTCCAGCCCAAGAAGCTCGTTGGCGTGGGTCTCGTCCTCCGTCATCATCAGGACGGGGATGGCGCGCGTGCGGATGTCCATGCGCAGACGGCGGCACAGCTCGTCGCCGCGGACGCCGGGCAGATAGTAATCGAGCAGGATCAGGTCTGGAGCGACGCGGTTGATTTGTTCGACGGCTTCCTCGGCGGTCGGCGCCCAGGACACTTCCCAGCCGGCCTTCTCCAGCATGTGGCGCAGCTTGATCGCCTGGGTCCGCGAGTCTTCCACGAGCAGGATGCGGTGGCGGCGGTCCATCACTCGGCCTCCATGGAAGCTGACAGGGTGACAAGGTGACAGGATGACAAGGCGACCAAAGACAATGGATCGACAAACCACGTGGTAGTTAGCACCGAAGAACCTCTCACCTTGTCATCGGGATGAACCATTCATCGATCGGCCGCCAGTTTTGGTGCAGACCATCTCCGCCACACGCCGCGCATGTCCGCCACGAGTGGCGGACATGCTTTTCATCGTAAGTCATTACCCATCATGATTTTCCGGATGCCGCCGAGTATGTCCGCCACTCCCACGGACCGTCTGGCTCCCAACGAGCTGCCCGAAAAAATCGATTATTGACCCGTAATTCGACTCCCCACAACGTACCAGACTGCGATAGTTTCTCTCCAGCCGGAACTTCCTAACAGTGCGTTGATCTTGCCATAAACAGCTATTCGTGCCAAAATTCCTCATCTAATTACAGGGAGGGCTGTCGATGGGCCTGGACCTTATTCCGGCGTCGCTAAACGCCAAGTACACTTTCGACGAACGCGACCACGCCTGCGCCATTCTCGCACGCGACTTTCCGCAAGAGTTCGCCGATCTTACGGACTGCCTGACCGCCTTCACGCTCAAGAAGAGCGCCATTCTGACTCCGGGCGGCGGTCGCTCGCCGATCCCCGTTGCCATCGACGGTTTCCTTCTCCAACGCGGTTGGAAAGAAGAACACTTCGATATCAAGATCGAGGTTGACGGGCAGCCTATCCCCATTCCGACACATAGCATCGACAATTTCAAGAACCGCATCGGCGTCGAAGTCGAATGGAACAACAAGACGGAGTTCTACGACCGTGACCTGAACAACTTCCGGCTGTTGAAGGATCTCCGCGTCCTGTCGGTTGGCGTCATCATTACCAGACTGAGCGAATTGCAAGCGCTATTTAACAGGCTGGGCAAGGGCCAGTCCTTCGGCGCTTCGACGACACATTGGGACAAGCTGATGCCGAAGGTCCACGGAGGCGGGGCCGGTTGTTGCCCATTGCTGCTCATCGGAATGGGGATGAACTGTTACGACGAAAACTCCTAAAAGAGTGTCGGTTCGACTTGCTGCTTACGCTTCATGGTATGGCCGTTGTACATGGCATTAAGAGGCCGACTCGCTTCATACGTTTCGGCTTGATCCCCCCATCCTACCCAGCCACTTTTCTTCTGTCGCGCGAACAGTTCGAGATACGGACCCGGACTGCATGCCTCGATGAGATCGTACGCGCAGTCAGGTTTTCGAGAATGCTCTTCCTTGCGAGTCGCGATCAGATTGACTTGAGTGCGCCCGGGCTTCAGCGTTCGCAGTTTGCCCTTGGTGCCGAACAACAATAGTTCGGTCACATTGCGGAAGTAGAACCCGACTCCGCGCCCGTCAGGGCCGCCGTCTTTTCGGACTTTGTACCAGACAATGTTCGTCTTGTAGACGAACCCCCACTGTTTCATGATCGTGAGCGCTTCAAGAAGGAGAGCGTTCGGACACCAGAGATAAAGGTGGCTTTTCGGTAGCGCGTGCTGTCCCACAGGAAGCGCGGCGATTTCGTCAAAGCCCATTGTCTGGTAACGGCGTAGCCGCTTGTGTTCGGGTGCCATCTTGCCGGTGCGGTTTGC
The DNA here is from genome assembly GCA_038331535.1 of Gemmatales bacterium. Classification (GTDB taxonomy): domain Bacteria; phylum Planctomycetota; class Planctomycetia; order Gemmatales; family Gemmataceae; genus JBBQPD01. Next base: position 6,375 of record JBBQPD010000273.1, read on the forward strand.
AAACCGCCAGGGCGGGTCAATCAAAATGGTGCCGTATCGCCCCGTCAAACCGGCGAGCTCGCTAATAGCCATTACACTTTTCTCCACGTGGCAGTTAGTCCAGAAACGGAACCGCGCGCCCCGCCCCTTCTAGTTCACGCACTGCGGCAATGCGCAAGCGCTCACGCATCCAGACCGCGAGCGGTGCCCCTGCCAGGTTCGCTGCCGCCTCAAAGCCGCGCTTCTCGCGCGGTTCCAAGCGAAGAAGAATGCTGGCACTCTTTGTTGATTCCGAACCCTTCCGTGGCCTGCCACGTCCTCTCTTATTGATAGCCATATCAGTAATTGTATATCCGAAAAATACTCCTGTCAATCCTGATCTACTCACTAGATCGATTGACGCACTGCTAGGATTGTAGCTCCCAGCCACGAGGGCGGCGGCCACTCCAGCCCTGCCGCGCCATGGCGTGGTGTTGATCTGTCTGGCACGTGGCGCATTCACTGGCGCTGAACTCGCGAAATAATCGTCTAGTCACCTTGTCACCTTGTCACCTCCAAGATGCGGGGGGCGATTTCGGGAAGGGGTAATGATTCGCAGACGGCGCCGAGGCGCACCGCTGCGCCGGGCATGCCGTAGACGATGGCCGTCGATTCGTCTTCGGCGAGAGTATAGCCCCCGGCGGCCTTCACGTCGGCGAGACCCGCGGCGCCGTCCTCGCCCATACCTGTGAGGAGTACGGCCAGCGCTCCCGGTCCCAGAGACTTCGCCATCGACCGGAACAAGATGGTGCCGGACGGGCGCTGGAGGCAGACCGGATCGCCGCGGTCCCAGCACAACAGGCCGCCCTCGACGCGCAGATGCATGTCCACGGGAGGCAAATAAATCTGGCCCGGTTTAGCCGCCTCGAGGTCCTTCGCCAAGGCCACCGGGAATGGACAGACCGTCCCGAGCCAGGAGACAAAGCCATCGAGGAAGCTGGCCGTGATGTGTTGTACCACGACGATCGGCAGAGG
>JBBQPD010000274.1:0-7366 GCA_038331535.1 Gemmatales bacterium
GCCCTCGGCGTCTTGAAGCGAAATCCCGCCAAAAAGAGCATCCGAGCCAAACGCAAGCTGGCCGCGCAGGACTCGGCGTTTCTCACGGAAATCCTCACTGGCCCCGCGAAGACAGAGAAGATTTGATGCGGTCACCGTGCCGGCACGGTGCGGCAGCACACGACGACAGAATACGATCGTGGCCGGCAGGAGGAACGTTCCTGCGTGATGATTCAGTATGTGGCCGGTATCCGGGATCGCCAGCTGTGGCCGGGACTGACAACGGTCGGCATGTGCCGCCGCGAGCGGACGATCAACGGCGAGACCAGCAACGAGGTCTGGTATTTCATCGGCAGTCGGCGCATGGGTGCTCGCCGTTATGCCGAAGTCTTGCGCAAGCACTGGAGCATCGAGAATAACTTGCATTGGCAATTGGATGTTAGTTTCAGCGAAGATGCCAGCCGAATTGAGAACCGGTACGGAGCGGCGAACTTCGCCCTGTTACGCAAGATGGCGTTGAATCTGCTCAAGCGGCATCCACACAAGGACAGCATCGCTCGCAAACGCAAACACGCGGCCCTGGACACGGAGTTTCTCGGGGAAACGCTGGCCGGAGCCAACAAGCTGGAGGAGATTTGATGCGTTCGCCCTGACGTAGGAGCCGGTTGCAAGATCTGGTGATCCAGTCCTTGGTGCGCTCGTTCGCCATGATCATGAAGCAGGAATTCCGTTGTGGCGTTACGCAGCGCCGTCTCGCTGAAAAAATCATGCGTGACCACGCTTCATTTTTCAGCGCTCGGAAAAAGCGTTCCAGATGGGCATTGCAATTCGGACTCTGCGGAGGCAACAGCACTGGTTTCACACCGGCAGCTGTCAGAATCGCCTGGAAATGCACGGTGTACTTGGTGTCACGGTCCAGCAACAGGTAACGAATCGGCGCCCGCAGAAAGCCAACGAAGGCGTCGGTAAGATGGCGCGCCAATTGTGCCATCCAGGCACCATCCGGGGTGGGCGTGCAGCCCAGGAAGCGTACCTGTCGCGTGGCCAAGCGCATGGCAAACAGCAAATAGTAGGTGACCAGTCCCCTCGTGGTCCACACTGCCACGGTCGTGAAAGCGAGCGCGGCCCGTTGCTCCCAGTGGGCCTTGAGGAACGTCGCCCAGGTCGTCGTGCGTTTTCGGCTCGGAGCCGTTTCGATGCCAGGTTCCTTCAACACTTTGCCTACTGTCTGGTCGGACACATTGTGCCCGACGTTGGCCAGTGCATCGGCGCTCCGGTCGTAACCCCACGACGGATTCTCTTTAGCGAATTGCAGGATGAGGGCGACGACTTCTTGGGGCGTGGCCGGCCGGCCCACGGCGGCACGCTTGTCGCTATGGTCCCATTTTCGGGCCACGAGCTCCCTATGCCAGCGCAGGATAGTGTCAGGTGTGAACAACGTGCCGATCTCGTTCAGGAGCTTACGGCCCAAGGTCTGGCCTTTGACAGCCAGGCGCCGACGCTGAGCGTCGTTGAGCAAGATCCGTTTTTTGCCCAACTTCTCCTTGAGCACCTGATTCTCGGTACGCAGGTATTCGATCACCTGCTGCTGGTGCTCTTTGATCCAGCCCGCGAGGATGGTCAGCAACAGTTGCCAGGGATGAAGAATGAAGTTCATGGTACTCCGGGGCGGCGTCGAGGGGGCCGCCAGTCCCTCTCGGCCGGCCTACTCTCCCGGACGAAATGAGTTGATCGCGGCCGTCATAAGTCCCATTATAGTCTGCGGTTGATGGTCGGCCGAGTATTTTGACTATACGCGGTCGGCCATTTGCATCGGCGACCAGTGGACGGTCGGCGATGCGGCCTCGCCCAAAGACAAGGATGAAATATACACATTGGGGACTCGAACAGAGCCGTGGTTCTTGAAGACCTACTGCGGCGACGGGGAGAAGTTGGCCAAGATCGTCGCCGATATCTTGGACGGAAAGGAAATGATCGTGCCAGCAATGGTGGGCGACCGGGATAAAGAACCGCGCGAGCGAACCGGCGAGATGGTGTCTCTGCGGGCAGCCTGAAACGGAAGCACTACAACCTAGAACTTGATCGCGTGCCGAAGGAACAAGATAAGGAGAACTAACAGTACTTGTTTAGCGCCCCTTACCGCGTGGCGGTCGATCCGCCACAATCAAGCGCAGCTGCACGAAGCTCGACGCGGTGAGGTTCCGGGATGACCGCTCCCTCTTACGACGAACTGCTGGCTGACAATCAGCAGTTGCGCGCGCGTGTCGCCCAACTCGAACGCACGGTAACCTCTCTGCAGCGCACCTGTGACGACCTCCGTCAACAACTCGAAGCGGCCGCCCGTGCCGGCAAGCGCCAGGCCGCCCCGTTCGCCAAGGGGCCGCCCCATCCGCAGCCCAAAACGCCCGGCCGCAAGGCCGGCGACCAGCACGGTAGGCACGGCCATCGCCCGCCGCCTGCCCCCGAGGACATCGACGAGACCCACGAAGTCCCGTTGCCCGATGCCTGTCCCGGCTGTGGCGGTAAGCTCGACGAGACACACGTCGATCACCAGTACCAGATGGACATCCCGCGACGGCCGATCCTCCGCCGCTTCAACGTCCACTGTGGCCGTTGTCGTGGTTGTGGCCAGCCCTGCCGTGGCCGGCATCCCTTGCAAACCAGTGACGCCACGGGTGCCGCGACCAGTCAACTCGGCCCCGACGCCCAGGCCGCCGTCGTCCTGCTCAACAAGGACGCCGGCCTGTCGCATGGCAAGGTCGCCCGGACCTTGGACACGCTGTTCGGCATCGCGCTGACGCGCGGCGCTTGTGCCCAGATCGTACTCCGCGCCGATCGGCGGCTCCAACCAGCCGAGGCGGAGATCCGCCAACGTGTGGCGGCCTCCGCATAGCTAACGCCGGACGAAACGGGCTGGCGGGTGGGAGGGCACCCCGCCTGGCTCCATGCCTGGGTTGGTGACGACGCGACCTGCTATGTCATCAGCCCACAACGCGGCGCCGATGCCCTGGCGGCGGTTATCGGCTGGGACTGGTCCGGCGTGCTCATCCACGACGGCTTTGCGTCCTACGACCGCTTCGAACTGGCGCAGCACCAGCAGAGCGTGGCCCATGTGCTGCAGCGCGCGCACGACCTGGAGCCCACGCTGCCGGGGGCGGCTCGGCGCTTCCCGCGGCAAGTGATCGACCTGTTCCAGGGCGCGCTGCAAGTGCGCGACAGGTACCACGACCGCCTGGTGACCGAGGCCGAAGTGGCCGGGGCCTATGCTTGGTACCTGGATGGCCTGCAAGCACTGACCGAGCGGCCGCGCACAAACGAGGCCAACGAAACGATGGCCCGGCACCTGTGGGTGCATGCCGAACACGGGTTGCAATTCCTGACCGACCCGTCCATCCCGGCGACGAACCATCGCGCCGAACAGGCGCTGCATCCGGCGGTAGTCAATCGTAAGGTGTGGGGCGGCAACCGGACCGAGGCCGGTGCCGAGGCGCAGGGCATCCTGTCGAGCGTACTGCAGACGTGCCGGCAACAAGTCGTGTCGGCGTTCGACTACGTCCGCGACACCCTCTGCCACGGTTTCACCTCGTTGTTCACGCCGGCCCCGAAAGCAGGGCGCTAAACAAGTACAACTAACAAGTGCTGTCAACCCCGGCAGATGACGTAGCCGGGGTTGACAGCACTTGTTAACCGAAAATGTCCAACGTCGGATACTCACCCTTGAGAACGGTCTTGGTGTCGGCAAAGCCCATCCAGCGGCTCAGCATCGTCGCGTAGATCGAGCGGAAATCGGTCGTCATCTTCAGATTGCCGCCGTCCAGTTCGGTCAGGCTCGGATGCTTGCCGTAGAAGCCGCCCTTGACCGGCTTACCCAGGATGAACATCGGCCCAGCGGTGCCGTGGTCTGTCCCCTTGCTGGCGTTCTCCCCGACACGCCGGCCGAACTCGGTGAACAGCATCACGGTCACATCATCGGCGCGCCCAATCCTTCCGATGTCTTCCATGAAGCCCCGAAGTGCGTCGGACAGGTACATCAGCAGTGTCTGCTGCAACTCCGGCTGCGCCGCGTGGGTGTCGAAGCCGCCCATGCTCAGGTAGTAGAGGCGCGTCGGCAGCTTGGCGTTAATCATCGCCGCGACTTTCTTCAGGTCGAGTGTCACGTCGTTGTCACTGCCGTAGTCCACCCGCGTCCGGTAGTCCGCGCATGCCGAGCGCACCACGGCAGCGCCGCCCGTGGCCGTGCGTGACACGGTGTTCACGAAATCCAGCGACCGGTTCGTCGTCGGATAGACCTTGCCGTAGGTCTCGAAAACCTTCTGCTCGGCCTCGGTCCCGGCGCGACCGAACTTCCTGGGGTCCTTGAAGATGACGGGCGAGTGTTTGGCGCTGGCAATCGCCAGCGACTGCCGCGCGGCGATGTTGACGATGTAGTTATCGACCGGCTTGGGCTGGTGGGCGTCAGCGAAGCGGCCGAGCCAGCCGTACTTGTCGTTACCGTGTGGCGTGGCGGTGTGCCACCACTCCATCGCCGTGAAGTGCGACAGATTCGGTTCGGGATAGCCGCAACCGTGGACGATCGCCAGCTTGCCGTCCTTGAACAGCGTCTGCATCCCTTCAAACGAGGGATGGAAGCCGTACTCGTCGTTGAGCTTCAAGACCTGTTTCTTGGCGATGCCGATGCTCGGGCGTGCCTTGTAGTAGGCGTCGTCGGTGAACGGCACGACCGTGTTGAGGCCATCGTTACCGCCAGCCAGTTCCAGGACCACCAGAATGCGTTCGGGATGCTTCTCGTCGCCCTTGAGCGCCTTCTCCGTCTCCGCCCGGCTGAACTGTTGGAAGACCGAAGGCAGCCCGGCCGTCAAGCCGACCGCGTACAGACCCGCGCGGAGGAACTCACGCCGCGTGCTAGAGGACATTTCCTTGTTGATCCACATGTTATTCTCCCAGTCAGGTCGGATGTTTGAGGTATTGGTTCGTCCGAGACTCACCGCTTGCGGCATAGTCTTGACTTGCTAAACCGCAAGCGGAGGAATCCTAGCCCAGTTGGTATTCCGGCGCGCTCAGGATCAGGTGAACGATCTTACGCAGCGCTTCCCCCAGCTTCTTGTCGCTGTAGTCGAGTTTGTCGGACTTCAACTCGCCTGCCAGGAATTTGACCACGGCGGCGCGGCGCTCCGCTTGTAGTTCGACGCGCAGGAAACGCTTGCTGAAGTAATCGACCGCGTCCTCGGCGTTGCCGACCTTTGCCTCTTTGAGCATCGCGGCGAAATCGACATCCGCCGACGTGCGCGGGATCGGCTTAACGCGGTTGTACGCCTCGACGAAGCCGCTGTAGACGCCGACGGCCAGGTTGAAGCGCTCGTCGTCCGCGATCTTGCCGAGTTTCGACTTGACGTCTTTCACCGGGCCAGCCGGCATCTCGTTCACCATGGGGCCTTCCTTGGAACCCATCGCCTTCAGTTCGGCGGCGTTGAGATTGACGAGAAACTTCTCGTATTTTTCCACGGACACCGGCTCCATCTTTCCTTCCTTGGCGTTCCAGACGTGTGGCTTGATGTTGTATTTCGGAAACATCTGCGGGATGTTGCGATAGCCCTCGGCGACGACCTTCTCGGGATGGCCGTAGTCAACCGGGTCGGTGAACAGCAGCGTATGCGCGAAGTTGCCGCGCGTCAGCAATGTCGCCGGGTTGATCCACGACCGGCCGGCCGGCCAGCCCGCGACGTTGGGCGGATAGAACAGCACCTGGCCGAGTTGGCCGGTGAGTTCGTTAAAGTCGGGAACGCTGGGGAGTGTGAGAAGGCCCAGCTTGCGATACGTCGAGATGACGTAAGGAACCGGCGCCTTGATCTGCGTGCCGACCGACGCTTCGCTGTAAAAGTCGCGCGAGAGGAAGATCGTCTTGAGCAGCGGTTTCAGATCGTACTTCGCGTCGGCCAGAACCTTCGCCAGCTTGTCGTTCAGTTCCGGCGACAGGTCCGTGCGGACGAAGTTGCGGTAGAGCTTGCGCGTCAGAAAGCGCGGCACCGCGGACTGCTTCAGGATGATGTCGATGGCCTCGGTGCCGTTGACGTTGCCTTTCTCCTTGAGAATGGTCTTCTCACCGTCGTCGTGCAAGCTGGGCTTGTCGAGGAATTTCGCTTCGTTCTTGGTGGTCTCGATGGGGTTCATGGTCCAGCCGGTGAACGCGCGAGCCAGTTCGCGGATATCGGCTTCGGTATAGCCCTGGCCCTCCCCCATCGTGAACAGTTCCATCACTTCACGGGCGAAGTTCTCGTTGGGCTTGCCCTTGACGTTCTGGCGGTTGTCGAGCCAGATCAGCATGGCAGGGTCCTGGGCAATGGCGATCAGCAGCGCGCGGAAGTTGCCGTTGGCGTGCTTGCGCAGCGTCTGATTTTGGGCGAGCATTAACTCATAGTTGAGGACCTTTTCCTGGCTGGTGGCGAAGTGATCGTGCCAGAACAGCGTCAGCTTTTCTTCGAGGGGGCGCGGCGTGACGAGCATACGCTGCGCCCACCACTGGCCGGCGCGGCCCATCTCGGCGTGTTCGCTGATGAGCAGAGTGTAGAATTCGTTGACGGCCGGCTGATACTCCAACTCACCCTTTTGCGTCGCCTTGATGCCGTAGGCTTTGCCGGTGATAATCGCTTTGACGACCACGTCCTGGATGGGAACCAGCTTGTGGCCGTTGGGATAAATGCCCGACGGCTCGAAGGCCGGCAGCTTGCTGTCGTCGATCTTCTCGTAATCGACTAGATAGTCAACCGCCGCCGCCGGCGTCATCTTGGCGAGCTTGTCGATGTCTTCGGGCGTGCCGCCAAAGCCGGCGCGTTCGAGCAAGTGAGCGGCGCGGGCGTAGTTCCAGTCTTTCTCGCCGATCGGCGTTAAGTCACTGGTCCAGGCCGCCTGGGATTCGGCGGAGGGTGTCGCTTTGGGTTCTTCGGCCCTCGGCCGCACCGAGGTGGCGCCGAGGCACACGAGCAGTATCAGTAAGCCTGCCCTTTTCATCTGGTCATCCTCCTTTGGTGAAGGGGCGCAACACCCCTTTTTATGTGAACTCACCCGCCGACGGGGACCGTCGGTTCGTGGCCATCATCCTGCCACACCCAGCCATACTGCGTGTTGCTCGGCGAGGGATTGCGGCGATACTCCTCGCGCAACAGCGACAGCTTGTCCGCCTTGATCGCCTGGCGCTTCGCCTTGGGGTTAATGTCGTACAGCTTGGCGGCGTTGAGGCCGAGGATCTGGTCCTTGATTGCGTCGGTCAGCTCCGGATACTCGTACTTCTTGATGAGTTCTTCCTTCATCGTCAGCTTGCGCAGGCGGACGATCTGGCTTTGCGGGCTGCCGCCCCAGATGGAGTCGGTCCCCCACAGGATGTGGTCCGCGC
>JBBQPD010000275.1:0-7365 GCA_038331535.1 Gemmatales bacterium
TGGCGGCGTTTGGTTTCCCGGAACCCGTGGACATTAAGCCGCGCCCGAAGCCGACGCCCTGGTATCTCTGGATCGTGGCGGGCGGCGGATGTGCCTTGTTGGCGCTTTCATTCGCTTATGTTCGGCGTCGGCGGCAAGGGCGACTGGCGGCAAAGTCCGTTCCTGGAGAAACCCCATGATGCGACTGGCGAGCGTGTTCTTTGGGTTGTTGGCTATCGTGCTGTGTGGCCTTGGGGCCTACCTGTACGTCACCGACGTGGCGGAACCGCCTCCCGGTGAGGCTCTTATCGTCGAGGCGGCGGAGCGCGACCTCGGTTCGCAGCCGGTCGGCACCGAGATTCCGTTACGCTTTCGTCTCACGAACAAGTCCTCCCAGCCCATCCGCATACTCGGCCTGGCCGAGGGCTGAGGACGCAACTGTTGCTTCGGTCCGAAGCACTCCGAACTGTTTGTCGTCCCCGCCCGTGGGCAAGCGGTGATCGAATGCCACGTGAACCACGGACGCGCCGGCCCGTTCAGCTGTCCCATGGAAATAATCTTTCACGACCGCGGGATTTACTCCCTGACCGTTGCAGTGAGCGGCACCTGGGCAGACGTGGAGGGGAACACGCATGGCACGGCACTCTCGCCCTGATACCAGAACCGGCTTTACGCTGATCGAACTGATCGTCGTGATCGGCGTCATTACGGTGCTGATCGGCGTGTTGCTGCCCGCCGTGCAAAAGGTGCGCGATGCCTCGGCCCGCCTCAGCTGCACGAACAATCTCAAGCAACTGGGCCTCGCCCTTCAGCAGTACCATAACGACAACGGCAGCCTACCGATGGGGCACCGCTCGCTGCGGAATCCTGCGGGCCTGGCCTATTCCGGTTGGACGCTGTCGATCCTCCCCTACCTCGAACAAGGATCGCTCTACCAAAATAGCCTCACCGCGTATCGCACCAACCCGCTGCCGTTCCACACGCTCTCCCATCCGGGACTCAGCACCCCGGTCCGTCTGTTCGCCTGTCCCGCCGATTTCCGCGTCCCTGGCCCCCAGGTCGCTCAACTTTCAAAAGAACTCGCGGCACTGACCTCTTACCTGGGAGTGTCGGGAAAGGACTACTCGACGCGCGACGGCGTACTGTTCCAGAACTCGCGCGTGCGGATTGCTGACATTACCGACGGCACCAGCAACACCTTGATGATTGGCGAGCGGCCGCCAAGCGCGGACGTTCAGTTCGGCTGGTGGTATGCCGGCGTTGGACAGCGCGGCACCGGTTCCGCCGACATCGTGCTTGGGGTGCGCGAACAGAACCTGCAACCGATCCTAAAAGGCTCCGCCTGTGGGCCGGGCGCCTATCCCTTTTCACCGGGACGCTTCGACGACCCTTGTGCCATGTTCCACTTCTGGTCTCCACATTCCGGCGGCGCCAACTTCACTTTCGCGGACGGATCGACGCATTTTCTGAGCTATTCCGCCAACGCCCAACTGCCCGCCCTGGCCAGCCGTGCCGGCGGAGAAGTGGCTTCGATTGCTGAATGAACGACACATTATTTCTACTGGGGCCGTTGGTTGAATTCCCTGGCAAGCCGGGAGCGTCGGCGAGCATCCCCCGCGCTCCCTGACGGTCGCGGCTCGTTATCATTACTTCTCGCCCGCGACCGTGCCGGGAATCCGTTTGCCTGTCCTTCTGCCGTCATGTTACCGTATCCGGTCGATCCCGTTCCTCCGCCGAGGTTCCGACCATGTGCCGACTCCATTCCGCGCTCGTTCTCCTCGTATCCTTGACGACCGTATCCCTTGCTTCAGCGGTGGAACCCGCGAAGATCGGCGACCGCGCCCCCGATCTCACTTTCAAGGACATCCGCTATCTCACGCGCTCCCTCGACGATTTTCCCGGCAAAAAAGCCTACGTCCTCGCCTTCGTAACCACCGGCTGTCCCGTCGCGGCGCATTATCTGCCGACGTTGAAACGGCTCGATGCCGATTATCGCGACAAGGGCGTGCAGTTTCTCGCCGTTCAACGCGCATAATCCCGATCCGAAGGCGACGGTGCGCGACGGGCCACAGACCTATCAAGAGATGATGAACGGCTTCTTCTTCTATCTCGACGCGAACGAAGACCTGAAACTGGAGATCGACCCCAAGACCGGTCGCGTCTCGACAAAGGACTGAGGGTCTCACTCTTTTTCCTGTGAAAGGCGCTACACTTGGCAAGCCGGGAGCGTCAGCGAGCATCCCCCGCGCTCCCTGACAGTCGCGGCTCGTTATCCTTACTCCTCGCCGGCCCACGGCTCCTTGCGAGTATGCTTCCCTCGCGCCGTCCGCTATGCTGACGAGACTGTGAGGTATTACGTATGATCGGCGAACGACTCGGTGTGTGGCTCATCGACAAGGAGATTGGCCGCGGCGGCATGGGGGCGGTCTACCTCGCCCGCGCCCAACCGGTCCCGGCGGCCGGCCCGCCCGTGGCGGCAGTCAAAGTGCTGTCGGCCGAGCTGGCCGCCGATGCCGGCTTTTCCCAGCGTTTCCAGCGCGAGATCGAAATCTTGCGCCAGCTCGACCATCCCAACATCGTCCGTTTTCTCGAATCCGGCACCCATCAGAACCGTTCCTACTACGTCATGGAGTACGTCGAGGGACGCAACCTGCAAGACGTTCTCGAACGCGACGGCCGACTCCCCTGGGCCGACGTGCTCGCGCTCGCCCTGCAGATCGCGCCGGCGCTGAAGCACGCCCACGACCGCGGCATCATCCATCGCGACATCAAGCCGGCGAACCTGCTCCTGGATGTGCGGAGTGCGGAGTGCGAAGTGCGGAGTGAAGAGGCATCGGTGTCCGACGCGCCGGCAACGAATTTGTTTTCACGCCGCACGCCGCACCCCGCACGCCGCACGGTTGTGAAGCTCTCCGACTTCGGCATCGCCAGCCTGTTTGCCAGCACGCATCTGACGGTTACGGGCAGCATCGTCGGCACGGCGGAGTATTTGTCGCCGGAGCAGGCGCTGGGCAAGCCGGTGACGCGGCGCAGCGACCTCTACTCGCTCGGCGTCGTGATGTACACGCTGCTGACGGGGAGGGTGCCGTTCGAGGGCGAGCCGGCTGAGCTGCTGCACAAACACGTTTACGCGCGTTTCGACCGGCCCGCGCTCCTGGTGCCGGAGATTCCCGCCGGTCTCGACGACCTCGTCTGCGAGCTGATGGAGAAAGACCCGGCCAAGCGTCCAGCCGACGCCGGCGTGCTGCAGCGGCGCCTCGACAGTTTGCGCCGCAAGGCCGAGCGCAAGAGTGAACCGACCGCCGTGAAGTTACGCGGCAGCCTTGACGACGAGGAGACGCCACCCCCGCCGCACTCCGGGCCGGTGACGCTGCTGGGCCGGCTGGTGCGCCGCGAGCTGACCTGGCGGCGAGGGCCGGGCAAGCATCCCCTCGACCGGCCGTTGGTGTTGCTGGCACTGCTCCTGCTAACCTGCGGCCTGATCGCCTGGGCTTTCTGGCCGCTCACTGCCGAGACGCTGTACCAGCGCGGCGCGACCCTGATGGCGTCCTCCGATCCCGGCGACTGGGAGACCGCCTGGGACAAGTACCTGGGACCGCTCGAAGAGAAGCATCCCGGCCACGCTCACAAAGCGGAAGTGGACGAGTTCAAGCGCCGCCTCGATGACGACCGCGCCGGTCGGGAAGCGGCCCGCGCCGCTCGCCAGGCGAAGCCGATGGGCGAGGCGCAGTGGTTCTATCAACGCGGCCTGCGTCTGCGGCAGCAGGGCGACGAGGCGGGAGCGCGGCGCGTCTGGGAGGCGTTGGCGGCGGCGTTCCAGGACGTGCCGAGCGAGGCGGCATGGGTCAAACTCGCCCAGGAGCGCCTTGCGGAGGATGACAAGACGGTCGCACGCAAATGGGAGCCAGTGCGCGAAGCGGTTCGGCGGGCGAAGAAACTGCGCGACGAGGGAAAAGTGGATGAGGCGAACGCCGTGCTGGCCGCGCTGGCGGAGCTGTTCAAGGACGATCCGGAAGCGCGCGCCCTTCTTAAGGAAGAGTGACCGCTTGCGGTTTCGCGCGGGAAACACGCGAAACCGCAAGCGGTCAGTTCCACTTCGCCACCGCCGAGCGCGCTTCCTCCAACAACTTTTCCACCACTAAATCTTTCTCCGCGGCAGGCACGCCCTCGAGGTACGCTTGCAAGTGATCGATCGCCTTGCCCGACTGCCCGGCCCGGATCAGGGCCGCGCCCAGGTCGCGGCGCTGAAGCAGGTTCGCGGGGTTCAGCTGAAACAATCGTTCCATCACACGCGCGGCTCGGCGAGGATCGTCGCCGGCCAGGTAGACGGCCTTCAGATTGTTCAGCATTCGCGTCACCATCAGACCAAGCGGTACGGCCCGCAACACGACAGGCGTCGCCGCGAACGGTTTGCCGGTCGCCTGTTCCACCAATCGTTCGCAATCCTCCCGCGACAGCACCCGGCCGCCGTTGAACGGGTCGAAAATCAATGTGTGCTTGCCGGACACTGCGCGAGCGACGAAATGGCCCGGCAGGCCGACGCCGACGATCTCCATGCCGACGCGCTTGCCGACTGCCATCGCCAGGGCTGTCAGAGCGATCGGCAGTCCCAGGCGGCGATCCATCACGTCGTTGAGGTAGCTGTTGCGCGGATCGTAGTATTCCGCGGCGTTGCCGTGAAAGCCGAGGTCGTGAAAGAGGTAGCGGCACAGTCGATCGAGGCGCGTTTCCAGCCCGCCGCGCAGGGTGTGTTTCAGGTCATGGGCCAGCGCATCCAGCTCGGAGAGATAGCCGGCCACGTCCAGCGCGGGGTATTCGTCGCGGGCCAGCAACAGGGCGACTTCCGCCACGTCGAGCGCGGCGTCCGGTTCTTTCCGGAGACGGGTCAGTGCAGTGTCCAGATTCATTCTGCTATGATAAGACAAATCGGACTTCTTACGGACTGAGGAATGAGGGGGAGATGGAACTAACCGTACAGAACGTGTACGGCCTGCTGTTGCGCAGCAAGCTGCTCTCCGTGGACGATGCCCGCACTCTGTTCGCGCGCTGGCAGGAAGAGGCCAAGGGCAGCGCCAACGATATCAACCGCTTCGCCGCGTTCATGGTCGCCCGGCGCTTCGTCACCGAGTACCAGGCCTCGCTCCTCGTCCGCGGCCACGCCGAAGGATTCTTCCTCGGCGATTACAAGATTCTCGATCGGCTCGGCAAGGGCCGCATGGCGGGGGTCTACAAGGGCCAGCATCGACTCGGCCAGGTGGTGGCTATCAAGGTGCTGCCGCCTTCCAAAGCCCATGAGCCGAACCTCTTTCACCGCTTCAAGCGCGAGTCCCGCCTGCTCCTCAAGCTGAAACATCCGAACATCGTCCGCGCGTTCCAGGTCGGCGAGTCCGCCGGGCTTCATTACCTGGTCATGGAGTACCTGGAAGGCGAAACGCTCGAAGAAGTGATGGCGCGGCGCCGCGCCCGCTTCCTGCCCGGCGAGGCGGCTCGTCTCATTCACCAGACGCTGCAAGGGCTACATCACATCCATCAGCAGGGGCTTGTTCACCGCGACCTCAAGCCGGCCAATCTCATGCTCATCGCCGGGCCGGGGGCGACGCCGGACACCACGCTGCGCTCGACGATCAAGATCCTCGACATCGGCCTGGGGCGCGAGTTGTTCGATGAGAGCGTGCCGGAGAAATCGCTCGACCCCGGCCTGACCAGCGAGGGCGTGCTGCTCGGCACGCCGGACTACATGGCCCCGGAGCAAGCGCGCGACGCCCGCGCCGCCGATATCCGGGCGGACATCTACAGTCTCGGTTGCGTGTTGTACCATCTGCTGGCCGGGCAGCTGCCGTTCCCGGACACGAACATCATCAGCCAGATGATCCGCCACGCCACGGAGACGCCCAAACCGCTGAAGGAGTTCAACCCGGCGGTGCCGGACGGCCTGCAACAGATCGTCCAAACGATGATGGCGAAGGAGCCGACGCAGCGCTACCCGACGCCGGAGAAGGCGGCCCAGGCGCTGCAAATCTTCCTCGCCGCCGGGATCGATCAGCTGGCCGTGCCGGAGGCCGACCCGAAGATGCGGCCGTACCTCCAGTGGCTGGAAGTCGAGGACAAGAAAGACAACAAGGCCGGTTCGGCCGGGCATGTGCCCCTCGCCGGTCCCACGGGTCTCGCGGGGGGGAAGGGCGGGCGCCAGGAGAAACGGGCGCAGATGCGGGCGTCGCTGGTGACGAAGATCAAGGCGAAGATGCGGGCGAAGATGCAGGAGGAGATCGCGCGTCGGCTGCGCAAGGCCGGCGGCGACACGTCGCCGTCGGCCGAGCCGAAGAAACCCGTAGCCGGCAAGAAGAAGCGCGACAAGAAGAAAGGTCCACCGCCGCCGCTGCCTCCCGGCGCCGCGCCGCCCGTCGTGGCAATGGCCATGCCCGTCGGCTCTCCCGATGTGGAGCTGGTGACGATGCCCACGGCTGAAGCGGGACGGCGTGTAAGTCGCCGCGACTTGCTGGTGTGCGGCCTCGGCATGCTGGCGGGCGCCATTGCGACTGCCGTGAGCTTCATCCTCGCGTACCGAAACAAGTAAATTTATCTCCGATCGCCGCTTGCGGATTAGCGGTCGTACGCCGCTAAGCCGCAAGCGGCGACATGGCCGCGATCCTGGGGCGCCTTCCATGCAGCTGCGTGCCCGCCATTACGCGACCGGCGAACTCCTCGATCTCCGCTGCGCGAACGGCCGCATCGCCGAGGTAACTTCGGTTGCTTCGTCTCCCCACCCCATACTCAGCAGTCCTTACTTTGTCGCCCCTGCTCTTTTCGATCTGCAAATCAACGGCTGCGGCGGCCACAGCTTCAATTCGGAGCGCCTGACCCTCGACGCCATCCGCGCGGTGGTCCGTACCTGTTGGCGGCACGGCATCGGTTCGTTCTGCGCCACGCTCGTCACCAACGCCGCCGCGGCGCTGCTGCACGGCTTCGGCACACTGCGGCAAGCCTGCGAGGTCGATGCCGAGATCCGGGGTGCCATCCCCGCGTTTCATCTGGAAGGGCCGTACATCAGCCCCGAGGACGGGCCGCGCGGCGCCCACCCGCGCCGCCACGTCCGGCCGCCCGATTGGGACGAGTTCCGCCGCTTCCAGGACGCCGCGGGGGGGCGCATCCGTCTGCTCACGCTCGCTCCGGAACTTGACGGGGCACTGGCGTTCATCGAGAAACTGACCGCGTCGGGAGTCGTCGTCGCCCTCGGCCACACGGCGGCGACCGGGGAGCGCATCCGCGCGGCCGTCGCCGCCGGAGCGAAGCTCTCGACGCACCTCGGCAACGGCTCGCACGCCGTTTTGCCGCGCCACGAGAATTACCTGTGGGAGCAGTTGGCCGACGATGGCCTGTGGGCAAGCG
>JBBQPD010000276.1:0-7361 GCA_038331535.1 Gemmatales bacterium
ACCTGCTCTACGCGGTCGCTGCCTACCTCGCGCTGGCCTTGCTGTTCTCCCGCCGTTCGCCATTCATGGTCGCCCTGCTCGCCTTGAGTTGGTGCCTGCCGTCGAGTCCTTCAAGTTGACCGGCGTCCCGGTTCGCTTCGCGCACCTCGGCGTCGTTCGCTGGCTGCTGGGGACCACGTTCTCGTGGCACAACGTTGTTTGCTACGTTGTCGGCGTTGCTGTGGTCGCCGTGGTTGACGTGGTGCTTTTGAGGCCGGGGATGCACAGCAGGAAATCATTCTGAAGTCGCAACCGGCGCGACTCCGTCTTACGGTCTCCATGTGACGCCGTCGGGAGCGTGAACGACGGATCGCCACGCTCAACCCCAGGTCGCCGCGACCCGCTGCATCCCCACAGTCCCACAGTCCCCGCCTAGTTCGCTATCTCACGCTTCGCGGCGCACCACTCGGTCTCGCGGGGCCGCAAGGGATACAACAGGGGAAACCGTCCGACGCGAAATCGGGATACGAGGCGGACCATGTGCGGCACGGCGGAATCAATGTCAGCGCGTAGCGCACGACGGGGCGCGCTGTTAGTCCTCGCAGCAACCCTCTCCCCGGCCCTGACCGCCGGCGCCGATTGGCCGCACCTGCGCGGTCCCGATTACGACGGAGTGTCCGCCGAAACGCGACTGGCCGACTCCTGGCCGACCGAGGGGCCGTCGCGTCTCTGGTCGCGCGAACTGGGCCAGGGCCATTCAGGGTTCATCGTTGCCGGCGGCAAGCTTTTCACGCAGCGGCAAGACACCATCGGGCAATACCTCCTCTGCATGGACCCCGCCGACGGCCGGACGCTCTGGGAGACCCGCTACGCCGGCGCTTGGCAGGCGCGCGGCGCCTACCCCGGCCCCTACGCCACACCGACTTGGTATCGCGGCAAGGTCTACTACGCATCCCCCACTGGTCTGGTTGGCTGCGCCGACGGCGAAACCGGCGCGCCGCTCTGGTCCGTTGTTGTGCGTGACCGCTTCGGCGGCAAAGGCTTCGACTTCGGCTACGCCGCCACGCCGCTGGTGGAGGACGGGCGGGTCATCCTGCCCGTCAGCGGCGCCGGCGCCGCCCTGGTGGCGCTGGACGCCGAGGACGGGCGGACGCTCTGGCAGGCTGGCTCCGACCACGCCAGCTATTGCCCCGCCTTTCCGTTCACCTTCGCGGGCCGGCGCTGCGTCGCCGGCTACCTGCAAAACACCCTGTTGCTGGTCGAGATGGAGAGCGGAAAGGTGCTGCACCGCCGGGTGTTCTCTGGCGGCTACGACGAACATGCCGCCTGGCCTATCTACCGCGAGCCGCACCTGCTGCTCACCGCCCCGTTCCGGGCGGCGGCCGCACGCTGGCAGTTGCAGGCCGGGCCGGACGGCGCAATGAACATCCGGCCGGATTGGACAAGCCGCGAGTTAAGCAACGACGTTGCCTCCAGCATCCTGTACGGGGGTCATGTCGACGGCTTCGACCTCAAGGCACTTCAGTCCAGCCCAAGCCGCCCGTCGCGCGGTGTGTTCCGCTGCCTGGACTGGTCCACCGGGGAGACGCGCTGGTCCACGGACCGCGTGGGCCACGCCGCCGTACTGGTGGCCGACGGCAAGCTGTTTCTGCTCAACGACAGCGGCGCCCTCGTCCTGGCACGCGCGGACTCTTCGGGATACGACGAGCGCGGGCGCGTCCAACTCTTCGAGGACGAGGTCTGCTGGACGCCCCCGATGCTATGGGAAGGGCGCCTGTTCGTGCGCAGCCCATCCCGTGCCGTCTGCCTCTACGTCGGCCCCTCCGAGGAGAGGCCGACGATCACCGCACCGGCGTCCAGCCCGCCTGCGCGCCACTGGCGTCTGAAACCGGAGTGGTTGCTCAGCCGCGAGCGCGAGTACCCGAACGACGCGCCGTCGGCGGCTGAGGCGTGGCTGTGGCTCGGCTGGGGTCTGCTGGTCTTCGCCGTGGCGGCGCCTCTTGGTTGGCTGGCGCGGCGTCTGTGGGTCGGGCGGGGAGCGAGTTGGGTGCCAGCGTTTCTGGGCCTGGCGTTTGTCCTGGGCCTGCTCGGCCCGAATGTGCTGAGCGCGTGGGCCGAGCGGTGCCTGTTCACCTGGCCGGCGTCACTATACGCAGCGTTTCAGATTGTGGTACGGGCGTGCCGGAGGGCCGAGCAGCGGCGGGGCGAGGCCCGTGTGCAATGGTCGGCTCGCCTTACGGTCGCCGGCTTCTTGCTGGCGTGCTACGGCTACTTCGCGCTGTGCCGAATGGTGGGTTTTACGGTCGGCTGGGCCTTCCTGGTCGGCTTCCCATTAGGCTTCCCGTTCGCGGTCCTTGCCGCGCGTGCCGAGGGGCGTGAGCGGAACGCGGTGATGGTTGCCTGGACGGCTCTGGGTTTCGTAGCGTTCTTTGCGGGCGGCCAGGGGCTGCTATTGTGGAAAGCTGCGCAGATCGAGTGAACGACTCCGCGTCGAATCGAGCAGTCCGGATGGCTGACTGATCGGCGACGCCGTGAAAATCGTTCTGGATTTTCAGGCATCACCCCCTTGGCGGGCGACGCCGACAGCGACTTCGACGGACCACCCAGTACGACTGCACACCGACGACCTCAAGGGAGCGATGACATGCGACCGTCCGGCAATAGATCAACCGATTCCAAAGCTCCGCAGCAACTTGACGATCTGTCGAGAGTGCCGCCACGGCTTGTCCGTCTGGGCGCCATATATCACCGGTACTCAGCCCAAACTCAATGGTCTCTTTCTGGTTTCCAATTTCTGAACAACTCTCCCGCGCGTGCCTTCAGCTCATCAAAATCGGTAGGCCACGGTGCCATCTTGCAAAAACCATCTTCCAACTTGATTCGCGTTTGATTCGTACCGAGAATGTCGTCGAGCGCGGTTGCGGCGATGGAGCTGGGAGAATGCCCCTGCTCGTCAGCTTCTCTGTCGTGGTCGAGAGCGTGCAGAAGGGACGGAATGGCCTGGGGGCTACCGATGTGGCCGAGGGCGAAGGCCGCTTGTCCTCGTACTCCTGGATCGGGGTCGTGGTTCAGCTTGGCAATAAGCGGCTCGACCACGGAGTCGTCACCATGATTGGCCATGCAGCCGACAACGTGCCATCGCACCCATTGCAGAGGATCCTCGAAAAGGGGCAGTACCCTTGTGATTCCCCGTTTCCCTTCCATTCCTAGCAAAACATCGACAGTGGCGCAGCGAACTTCCCCGTTCGCATCTCCTAGCTTGCCGACCAGCAGCGGGAGCGCGCGACCAGGAATCGCTGTCAGGTCATCGACGAGCATTTTGAAATGAAGAAACTGATCGCGGCTTGGCTCCGACAGACGCTCAATCTGCCGATGGAAGAACTGGTCAAAGTCTGCGACAGCGGCGACACGTTCGTGCCGCGACCGAGCTGCGTCCATCAGCGTGGTCATCTCGTCATCCGTGACGCACCAAAGCCGAATTGCTGTGCCTCCGTGCCGGAGGCTCCGCTCAAGGATTAGACAAAGCGTTTTGTTGTTGCGTCTCCAGCAAGCGACCCGTATGCCATCCGGATACCAGTTTGGGGCCGCCATCAAGACGGGGTCGCTCAGTAACCGAGTCAACTCTCGCAGGCGGCTCTCGAATCGGTCACTAATTCGGTCCGTAAACCGGTCTGAGCGTTCAAAACAGTGCGGAGAGACCCCTGGAGCAAATTGCCAGAAGAAATCGACAACTCCTTGCATCAAGCTCTCCGACTATCAACGGACAGAAACTCATTACCAGATCGACAAACGCACACACGGATGGCCTGAGTGATAGCGCCGCTGGTTCAGCCCGGTCGTTACGTCCCGCCCCCGAAGCGCTCTCGAAACCGCAACACCACATCCCGCAGGCGATCATCGAGTCGCCTGAGTACCTCTAACTCGATCTCCGCCGGCACTCCGTAATAGGCCCCGGCCACCGCCCCCGCAATGCACGCCAGCGTGTCTGCATCCCCACCCAGCGAAATCGCGTTGCGCACGGCATCCTCGTAACCGTCGGCCTCCAGGAAGGCCCGCAAGGCCCACGGCACGGTGCCTTCGCAAGACACGTCGAAAAGGAACGTGCGGCGGACGCTCTTGAGCGGCTGGTCCAGACGGTAGCCGAACTCCGTCTCGACGTAGTCGGCAATCTCCCGCTTGTCCGGCCGGCGGCGTGCCAGAAACACTGCTGCGGCCACCGCCCGCGCGCCCCGAATGCCTTCGGGATGGTCATGGGTCACGCGCGCCGACCGCTCGGCTTCGGCCAGCACGTCTTCCAGCCGGTCACACGCCAAGCCCACCGGACAGACCCGCATCGCGGAGCCGTTACCCCAACTGTTGTACGGCTCGGTGCGACGGAGTTCGCACCAGAGCTTGAACTGCTGGCCGTATCCCGCGTCTGGGTAGGACCGGAAGTATCTGTGAAAAGTCCGAACGTAGTCGCCGCCTGTGAGCAACACCTCGGCGACGGCGGCCGTCAGCACGGTGTCATCGGTAAAGCAGGACTCCGGCGTGAACAGCGGGAACCGCTTGGTCTTGGTGGCAGCCGCCTCGTGGACAGAGCCGATCACGTCACCCGCGATGGCTCCGATCATGATGCACCCGCTTCTTGAATCAGCTGGATTTATCGCAGCCGAACTGGTGATTGCGCCGAACAGGGCCGGCACAGTGCAAAAGCAATCGGGACTACCCGTCATCATTGAGCCAAGGGGCGAGCGGCTCAAGCATCTGGCATCGTCAACGCCGGCCACGTCGTCGTGAGCCGCTAACAGTCGAAGCCGCGACAGGCCTGCCGGTTCGGCGAGGACGTTCGACACCTCAATCCCACCAAATGGTCATCAGCCCGTAGTCTTCGCGGCCCGTACCCAGCGCCCGGTCGCTCTCTTCCTGGTCCTTATAGACCCTGATTTCACCGCCCCAATCTTCCTCCTCTGCCACCAGAGCGATCTGTGTCGCCTCGGCGCTTGACGGCGTCAGGATGAACAGCGTGTCAGCATTCCAGATATTGTCGGGCAGGTCGCGCAGCTTGATGAGGCCGGACATGAGCAGTGGGCCGGGTTCTGCGTAGTTCGGATGGCCGGGCCGGTCGAGCAGAACGGACAGCCAGAGGTGGCGGTGCTTCGAGAGGCTGGCACACAACTTCTCGCCGTCGAAGGCATTGAAGCTGGTCCGGCGTATGATTTCGAGTTGAATGTCCTGGACGGAGGCATCACGGAGGTGGAGTGGTTCGCTCATCCGGCAGCTCCATGAAAATGGATGGCGTTTGCATCCCCGTCATTCTATCTCAGACCGTGGTCGCCACTTTCAGCTGGTCCTTCAACGATGGCCGTCCGACGCGCCTGTACGCGGGCATCGCATCAGTTCCTCAAGACCGGTGACTAGACCTCCTGCGGCGCCCCGGTGGGCCAGGCAGGTAATGGCACCGCGATGCGCACCGCCGTCCTCGGCTTGTTTTTCGTGGACGACGTGGAACAACTCCTGTCTGCCGTCGCCGACATTTCACGCATCACGCACCACGACCCGCGAAGCATTGCCGGAGGTGTCGCCATCGCCAAGGCGGCCCAATTGCTGGCCGCCGGCCACCTGGCAACGCCGGAGACATTCTGCGTGGAGGTCGCCGATGCGGTCGCCTCTTACGATGCGACCGTTGCCGCGTTGATCCGGGAGTTGCCACGTCTGGTAAAGATGGATACCGGCGCGGCAGTGCGTGATATCGCCTGGTCGGGGATGGCTCGGCCGGAGTTCGAGGAACCGATCATCACGCCGTTCGTGGTGCCGGCCGTGCTGGCGGCTCTCTGGTGCGTGCTTCGGCGACCCGACTCATGGGCAGGAGCGGTCGCCAGTGCCACCGACTCGGTGGCGACCTAGACATGCTGGGAGCCATTGTCGGGGCGCTAGCCGGGGCCAGGATGGGGTTGGCGGCGATTCCCAGGCACCTCGTCGAGACGGTGCTGGATTCCGAACAACTACGGGGCCTCGCCGTTCGCTACCACGCGCTGGTGACGAGGAAGAGGTAGCTCGGATGGGGCGCGCGACGTGTCATTCTCTACCTGATGAGCCAGATGCTGCCGCCTGGCGGCCAAGAGGTCAAGTCTGAAGTTGAGGATGGTCCGGCGATTTTTCTTTTCTCGATGGCCGAACCGAAGTATGCTCAAACGATTACCCGACAATCGAAAACGAGAAATGAAGCGACCATGACTAGCATTCGTCTCGCCAGTATCGTCTTCCTCATCCTGTTGTCCTCCCTGGCACATGCCGACGAGAACGAATCATGGGTCGGCAAGAAAATCATGCCGAAGAAGGCGAGCTTCACCATGGCTCGTGTTGACGAAGACGGACAAGAAATCGGATCCATTCGCGTGGTATCGATGATCGTGGTCGTACTGAAAGAGGACGGCAAGAGGATACTTGTGCGTCAAAATGGCATGGAATGGTGGTCCACCAAGGATGACGCGGTCCCACTCGATAAGGCCGTCTCTTATTTCACGGAACGGATTCGGACGAATCCAAATGATGGCTCCGCCTATGCCTACCGTGCTGCCGCCTGGTCTGAAAATAAGGAGTGGGTCCTGGCACTGAAGGACCATGATGAAGCGATCCGGCTCAAACCGGGAGTTGCAGTATTTTACAACAACCGTGGCAACGCCCAACGTGTGGCAAAGAACTATGACATGGCGATCAAGGATTTTGACGAGGCCATACGACTCGACTCGAAAACCGCCCTCTTCTTCATAAACCGAGGCATCGTCCGGCATGTGACGAAGGAGTACGATAAGGCGTTGACGGACTACGACGAGGCCATCCGACTCGGTCCGAATGTGGCCTTGGTCTACTACCATAGGGGTCTCACTTACAGCGAAAATCAGGAGATCGACAAAGCCATCGCGGATTACTCCCGGTCCATCCAACTCGATCCCAAGTACGTCGCTGCTTATGTGAATCGGGGCGGGAATTACTCCGATAAACTTGAGTACGACAAGGCCATCGCAGACTTCTCCGAGGCCATCCGACTCAACCCGAAGTATGTCATGGCCTACTACAATCGGGGTCTCACGTACAGTAAGAAGCAGGAGTTCGAGCAGGCCATTGCCGATTACACCCAAGCTGTTCTACTCGATCCCAAGTTCGCTATCGCATTCAACAACCGGGGAAATAACTACAGGGTCTACGCATTACAGCTTGCCCAGACTCCAGTCGATTCTGGGGGACCGAACGGACGGGCCACTTGTCCCGAGGGAAGCCGTAGGTATACAATTCCGCCTTGCGGAGGACATTTTGGCGACCTCGGAAAAAACGGCACTGACAATGTCATGTCACTGAGTGACAAGGCGATGTCATGATCCTCAAGTTCGAGTCTTTTTTTT
>JBBQPD010000277.1:0-7345 GCA_038331535.1 Gemmatales bacterium
GTCAGGGAGCGCTTTCTGCGGCATGTTGCCAACGCTCCCTGACGGTCGCGGCTCGTAGAACCCACTTGTGGGACAGACACTCAGCCAGCCTGGTTTTGTGTGGGTCATGAATCAGCAAGGACACCCGTGGACCATGCTCACTTTTCGCCGATCGTCTCCAGCAGCGCCAGCACGGCCCAGCCGGTCGCCGCGAAGGAGATGAACTGCGATTTCCCGCCCGGATCGCCGTTGTCGAAGAAGAGCTGGATCGGCTTGCTGCGCGTTTCGACGATCCAGGCGCCGTCGTCGCGCTGCGTCTTCAGCAGGTACGCCACGCCCTTGCGGTAGGCGTCGTCGTCCGGCTTGACGCCGGCGCGGCGCAGCGCCAGCAGCGACGCCCCGGTGGCGTAGGCGTCGCCGTCGCGGTCCGCTAGCTGCGGCCACGAGCCGTCGGCCCGCTGTTCTTTCAACAGCGCGTCGCGCGCCGCTTCGATGCGTTTGGCGTCGGCGCCCGCCTCGACCAGGCCGCGCACCAGCGCCCACTGGTCCTCGTTGGTTACGGGTTTATTCTTCAGCAGCCAGGCGCTGGCGCGCGCGAAGGCCAGGTCGATCCGCCGGCGCTGCGGGTCCGGTTCGTTGTTGTCGTGCCCGGCGCCGAAGACCTTCAGGGCGCGCAGGGCGAGGGCGTTGTTGACGAAGGTGCTGCCCTCGCTCGGCGGCCGATTGCTGCTGGCGGGCCAGCCGCCGTCGCCGCGCTGCGTCTGCAACAGGAATTCGACGAGCGCCGCCGTGGTCTCGTCCGGAGCATGCCCGCCGGCCTCCAGGGTAAACAGGGCGTAAGCGACCGTCCCGCTGGCGCCGCCGACACCCTGGCCCTTGACGAGGCGATCCTTGCGGTTGCTAAAAGTCGCCAGGGTGAAATCGACCTGCTGCTTGAGCCGCCCGGCGTCGATCGCGATGCCGCGCTGCTGGGCCGAATGCAGGGCGGCAACGGTCAGCGACTGGTGATGACAGCTGAAGCACTGGCGATTCTTGACGTAGCTCGCGGAGCCTTGATCGAGCCGTTTCAGCCCGCGTTCGACGGCGCGGCGCACGGCGTCGTCGGCGCGCAGCGCGCCAGGCGCCATGGCCAGCAGCAAGCCGATGAGGCAAGTTCGCATGGGTCCTTCTTCCTTACATTGGCAGGTCGCGGCGGAGGTTGTACGCAGTACCGAGTACTGAGTACTGAGTACTCAGTACTCACTTCCCCTCCGGCCAGTACAGCGCGTGCCCCACGATGTTCAGCCGAATGCGGTACAGCGACTTGCCGGCGGTGACGTACAGCGTCCGATGGTCCTTGTCGCCGAAGCAGCAGTTCGTCACGGTTTCGGGCACCGGCAGGAAGCCGAGCTGCTTGCCCTCAGGGTTGAAGACGTAAATGCCGCTCGTCTTGCCGTCGCCGGCGGCGCCGTAAATGTTGCCTTTGGCGTCGCAGCACATGCCGTCGATGCCGCGCCCCTTGCCGAAGTCGTGCAGCAGCTTTTTGGCACCGACCGTGCCGTCTTCGTGGAGCGGGTAGGCGAGCAATTGCTGCGCGCCTTTCGGATTGCTCTCGGCGACGTACAGCGTCTTGCCGTCGGGAGCGATCAACATGCCGTTGGGCTTCGACACGTCGGTAATCAGCTGCGTCACGCTGCCGTCGGGATCGAAGCGGTAGACGCTCTCGGTGTCAATCTCGCGCTTCTCGTCGCCGCCGTAGCGCGGGTCGCTGAAATAGACGCGGCCGGCGCGGTCTATGGCGAGGTCGTTGGGACTGTTGAAGCGCCGGTCCTTCCAGCGATCGGCGAGGGTGCGGACGGTGCCGTCGGTCTCGGTGATGCTGATGCGCCGATTGCCGCCGCTGTTGGCGCCTTCGCAGGCGACGAGCCGGCCCTTCGCGTCGAACTTCAGCCCGTTCGCCCGGCCGCTGGGGTTGCGGTATTCGGTCGTCTTCCCCGAGGCGGGATCGAAGCGCATGATGCGATTGCCGATGTCGCTGAAGTAGACGGCGCCGCCTGGGCCGTAGGCCGGCCCCTCGGTGAATTCGCCTTCGGACCAGAGTTTTTCAACCTTCGCGTCGGTGGGAAGAGGACTTTCGGGCTTCTTCTCGAAGGCGGGAAGGAGACAGAGGGATAGGAGTAGCGGGTGCATGGCGGGTGCTCCGGGGTGGGATGCCGACAGGCTGCATCTTGGCCCCGGAGCGCCGCCGGTGCAAGTAGAAAGTGCGGAACTACTTCACCGATTTGAACACGGCGGCTTTTCCGTCCGAGTCCGTCATGGTGAGCTTGCCCTTGTCGATGACGACCTTTTCGTCGTGTTTCTTCTTGCCGCTGATCGGCTCGCTGAGATTGTCGAGCGTGATTTTATCGCCGGCGCCGAGGGTGTAGGTGCCGGTGATGTCCTTCTTCGCGTTCGGAGCGGCGATGTTCATGGTGAATTTGCCGTCCTTGGTGAACACCATCGACAACGACACCCCTTCGGGGAATTGCTTGTCGGTCGTGTTATCGGCCAGCCAGGTGCCGACGATCTTGCCTTCGTTGTCGGACGTGCCGGGGTCGGGCAGTCCGACACTCAGCACGCCGACGAGAACAGAGCAGACGAACTGCATGGGAACTCCTCGAAGGGGGAAAAGACGCGCCCGGTCGAAAGCCCGCGGCGCGCGTGGCTCACATTTTCTTGAACGTCATGGACTGACCGTCCGAGTCCTTCATGGTCAGCTGACTGCCGACGATGGTGATGGTCTCCCGGTGCGTGGTGCTGCCGGAAATCGGCTCGCTGAGGTTGCTCAGCGTCACCGCGTCGCCGAAGCCGAGCGAATACTTTCCAGTGATCGTCTTCGCTACCATCGGCCCCACAAGACCCATGCTAAAGCGGCCATCCGCCATGAATTCGAGCGTCATGGAGACGCCGGGCGGCGCGGAGGTACTCTCCCACTTGCCGAGAATCTTGCCCTTGTTTTTCGACATGCAGGCCGGCACTACCAACAACAGGCAGGCGACCAGGATCCCGCGCGCACTACGCATGGCAGCTCCTTGGACTCGAGGATTGAAGACGTTCCCCTCGGCTGGAATGTTCGTGTTGGGGGTTCCTCTGTTTTGACGGACCGGCCGTCCGATGTCAAGATGCTGCGGCAGAAAAAAATGGCGAACGTCCGGCCGGTCTCGGTGCATCCTGCGTGGCGCGAATTGTCAACGGCTGGACGGACGCCGGCCGGAAGAAGCTCGCTCTACGCCTTGCCTCGTTTTGCCGGCTTGGCGGGAAGGGAAAGTAGCTCCTCCCACGTCTGAACGTGCGCCAGGCGCACCGTCAGGCGTTCTAGCTCCTCCGGATCATTGATCGCCTCAATCACGGCTTTGATCCGTGAACCAGCCGCCCTGCCGAAGTGATCCTGTCCCAGGAGGCAAAGAACCTTGCGGAGTGCCTCGACGGCTCCCTTTTTCACTCCTTTTGCCACGATCGCTTGATAGGTCGATGACTCTTCCATTCCAAGAACCTCCTTCAACAGATTATCGATCAGCTCAGGTTGAAACCGCAATCCGAGTAGGACATAGGTCGCCGTCCACAGTTTCTGGACGTGCGCCGGGGCCGCCTCTCGCTGGAGACGGCGTTTTATCTTCTGCAACAGATCAGGAAGCTCTTCCCTCCGCACCGCGCTGATCGGAGCGAGCGGCAGTAATCCCAGGTCGCCAGACAGGAGCCGCGCGGGTGGCAATTCCCAAATACGCAGAAGGTCGTAACGAAAGGTCCGATACGGCTTGGGTTCGTGTGGTATGCGGCATTCGTATAAACCGTTGAGGACAGCGAGATGCGCCTCCGGCCGCAAAAGGACGACGCAGCTTTGCACGGGCAAGAGGTGCCGATCTTCCAGCACTGAATTATACAGGTTGGTGCGGCGCGGGAGGGAGGCGTTCGGCCCGGCCTGGAACTCAAGATGCAGGATCCATTGGGGATCGTCGCGGATGTGCAGCACCTTGTCGGCAGCGCCGGTCACGGTAGAAATGTTGGCGTCGATGACCTTGACGTCGCGTGCCGAACGGCCGAGGAGATGGGGCCACGCCGCCGGTGACTCTTCCAGAAGGTCTTTCAGCGTCGCGTCGAAGCGCATGGCCGTCGTTCCCCGCGCGGAAGGGTCTACGACCGAGTTGGAGCGACGCGGATCGCCCGATGCCGGCCGCGAAAGCTCAGACTACGGCTTGCCGCGCCGTGCCGGCTTCGCCGGCAGGGAAAGTAACTCTTCCCACGACTGGACATGCAGTAAGCGCACCATGAGACGTTCCAACTCTTCAAGATCGTTGATGCCCTCGATAGCGGCTTTCGCGCGTGCGCCGGCCACTTTGCCGAAGTTGTCGTGGCCTTGAAGAAGCAGAACCTTGCGGAGCGCCTCGACGGCTCCCTTCTTCAGTCCCCTGGCTTCTCCCTTGGCGATGATCGCCTGATAGGTAGTTGACTCTTCCATTCCAAGAACCTCCTTCAAGAGATTATCTACAAGCGCACGTTGGAACCGCCATCCCATGCGGACGCTCCAGGCTCGCCACGGAAATCACCAAACACCCGCAATACAATAAGAACGGTCGGTTTCGTATGCCGGCCTCTCCACCCTCTGACCCACCGAGGATCAATCATGCGGCCCGTCCTCACCGGTTTGTCCCTGTTGCTGTTCATCTCCGCCGCGCGCGCCGCGGCGGCTCCGGCCGAACGCCCCGCGCTCGTCAAAGGCAACACCCAGTTCGCGCTGGAGTTGTACGCGAAGCTGCGCACGGAAGAGGGCAACCTGTTCCTGTCGCCTTACAGCATCTCCTCGGCCCTGGCGATGACCCACGCCGGCGCGCGCGGCCAGACCGCGGACGAGATGACCAAGACGCTGCACTTCGACCAGGTCGGGGCGAACCTGCATCCCACGTTCGGAGCCCTCATCAAGGAGATCAACGGCGCGGGCGACAAGAAACGCGGCTACCAGCTGAACACGGCCAACGCCCTGTGGGGACAGAAGAGCTACCCGTTCCAGGCGCCCTTCCTGAAGTTGACGAGAGACAGCTATGGAGCCGGCCTGAACGAGGTCGATTTCATCGGCGCCTCCGAGGCGGCGCGGGAGACGATCAACGCCTGGGTGGAGAAGGAGACCCGCGACAAGATCAAAGACCTTCTCAAGCCCGGCGTGTTGACGTCCGACACGCGGTTGGTGCTTACCAACGCCATCTACTTCAAGGGCGATTGGGCCAGCCAGTTCAAGAAGGACGCCACCCGCGAGGAGCCGTTCTTCGTTGGCGCGGACAAGCAGGTGAAGGCGGCGTTCATGCACCAGAAGGGCACGTTCAAGTACCTCGAAACCGGCGAGTTCCAGGCGCTGGAGATGCCCTATGTCGGCAAGGAAGTGAGCATGGTGGTGCTGTTGCCGAGGAAGAGGACCGGCCTCGCCGCCCTCGAAAAAAGCCTGACCGCCGACACCCTCGCCGGCTGGGGGCGCGGGTTGCGGCCGCTTGAGGTACAGGTCGCATTTCCGAAATTCAAGGTGACGGCCGAGTTCAAGCTGAAGCAGACGCTGTCCGCAATGGGCATGCCGACGGCGTTCACGGGCGGCGCCGACCTGAGCGGCATCGCCACGAAAGAGGGCTTGCGGATCGCCGACGTGATTCACAAGGCGTTCGTCGAGGTGAACGAGGAAGGCACCGAGGCCGCCGCCGCGACCGCCGTCATCGTGGAACCGGAGAGCGTGAAGATCATTCCCGAGTTCCGGGCGGACCACCCCTTCCTGTTCCTGATCCGCGACACCCGCTCCGACTCGATCCTGTTCCTGGGACGGCTGAGCGAGCCGAAGTAACGCCGCGCCTCCCGAATTCTTCACCGCAGAGGACGCAGAGGAGCGCAGAGGAAAACAAAAGTGATCAAAGAGTTGCGAAGGATCATTCTCTTATTTGCCATCGCAACACAGGGACTCACCTTTCGCTTCGGTATTTCTTTCTGGTTTTCCCTCTGCGTCCCTCTGCGTCCTCTGCGGTGAAGAATTCGGGGTCACGACTTCCGCCGGCTGTCCATCTCCTCGCTCATGCGCTCCAGCGCCTCGCGGGCGTGGTGGGCCACGTCGGCGTCCTCGGCGTCGGCGACGCGGTCGAGGTCGGGCCAGAGCAGCGTCAGGCTTTCCGTCGCGATGGTCTGGATCGTCTCGTGAACGCGGTGCGGATCCTCGCTCGTCAGCGTCTGGCGGAACCACTGCAACGCTTGCCGTTCGCCGAGGCGGGCCAGCGCCGCCCGCGCGGCCTGCCGGACTTCGGGACAGGCGTCGCGCCGCGCTTCTTGCAACGTGTACAGCGTCTCCTGGCGGCGCAGCGGTTCCCACCAGCCCAGGCTGCTGACGGCGACGGCGCGATAAGTCGGATCCCAGTCGTGGGAGGCGACCAGCAGGAAGCCTTCCGTCTCCAGCGACGGGTGGCCGCGCAGCGCCCGCAGGACGGCCCGGAACGGCACCTCCGCAGGGACCGACGGCCGGCGCGGCGGCAGCACGCGCCGCCGCTTCTGCGCTCGCGTCAGCAGCGGAATGTGGTCGAGGATCAACTGGCGCAGCGCCGGGCCCACGCGCGCGTCGGTTGAATGGACCAGGACTTCCAGGGCCAGCTCGGCGTGCGGATAACCCGGACGCAGCAGCAAGGGCAGCACGGCGACGGCGGCCTCGGCATGCAGGTCGGCCAGCGCCAGCAACGTGTCGCGCTGTTCGACGATCGGCGTCCGCGCCAGGCGGCGGCACAGGACGGCCGGGGCTTCTTCGAGATAATCGCCCATCGACTCTTCCAGCGCCGACAGGTGCGACATTTGCCAGCCGAACGCCTCAACCTCGGCCGGTTCGCCTGCCAGCATGCGCTCGGCGTGCGGCGCCCGCCGCAGCACCCGCAACGCCTCCTGGAAGACGCGCACCGCCAGCGGCTCGACCTCGTCGCGGCAGTTGTCCCACAAATTCTCGACCATCTCGCCGACGCGCGCCTCGGTGACGACGCCCGGTTGGACGCCGCAGCGCAGTCCTTCCAGGGCGCGATGCAAAACGCGCAACGCGGCACGGCCGAGCGACGAGTCCTGTTGCAGGTAGCCGCCGAAGCCGAGGAAGCAGATCGTCTCCGCGGCGAAGAAATGGCCCAGCGGAATGTCGCCCGCGGCCTCGGCGCAACGCAGCAGGTAGGGTAAGCTCTGCGCCCGGTTCAGGCTGCGCAGGCCGTGCGCCAGATCGATCCAGTACCACGATTGTTCGATGACGTCGTCGGTCAGGCGGCGCTGCAGCTGGCGTTCGAGGATACGGCCGGCGTCGTCGGTGCCAAGCTCGGCGAGCGCTCGCACCTGCACGACATAGTGCATGCCGGGGCGG
>JBBQPD010000278.1:0-7337 GCA_038331535.1 Gemmatales bacterium
CCCGGCTCGCTGAGCAATACAGGCACGGCCCTGGGATAACTCGTTCTGAGGGTTTGAAGACCCCCACTCACTTGGGTTGCAACAACTTCCGCAGCTCCTCCGCCACGCCGCCGAGCGGTACGCGCCGCTGTTGCAGCGTGTCGCGATCGCGGATCGTCACCGTCTGATCCTGCAACGTCTGGCCGTCGATGGTGAAGCAGTACGGTGTTCCCGCCTCGTCCTGGCGACGGTAGCGGCGGCCGACGGCGCCGCCGTCATCGTAGAAGACCGTGAACTGCGGCTTCAACTCGCGATATAGTTGCTGTGCAATCTCCGGCATGCCGTCCTTGTTCACCAGCGGGAAGATCGCCGCCTTGAAGGGCGCCAGCCGTGGGTGCAGCTTCAGCACCGTCCGCTCCGTCATCTTGCCGTTCTCATCCGGCACCTTGTCCTCGCAGTACGCCGCGCACAGAAACGCCAGTGTCGCCCGGTCGGCGCCGGCGGAAGGCTCGATGACGTGCGGCACGAACTTCTCGCGTTTCTGATCGTCGAAGTACGACAGATCCTTGCCGCTGCCCTTGTGGCGCGGGTTGCCGTCTGCCGTCTTCTCCACGGCCAGCGTTCCGTCCGCCTGCTTGGCGAGCTTTCCTTCCATGTGGCTGCGCAAGTCGAAGTCGCCGCGGTGGGCGATGCCTTCCAGCTCGCCGAACTTGCCCGGCGTCAGGAATGGAAACTGGTACTCGATGTCGGCCGTGCCGCACGAATAATGGCTCAGTTCGTCCTTATCGTGTTCGCGCAGCCGTAGTTTTTCCTGGGAGAGGCCGAGGCCGAGATACCAGCTGTAGCGGCGGTCGCGCCAGTACTTGTACCAGGCCTGCGACTGGTCGGGCCGGCAGAAGAACTCGATCTCCATCTGCTCGAACTCGCGCGAGCGAAAGGTGAACTGCTTCGGCGTGATCTCGTTGCGAAAGCTCTTGCCGCTCTGGGCGATGCCGAACGGGATGCGCACGCGCGAGCTGTCCAGCACGTTCTTGAAGTTGACGAAGATGCCCTGGGCCGTCTCCGGCCGCAGGAAGGCCGCCCCTTCTTCGCCGCTCAGCGCCCCGACATACGTCTTGAACATCAGGTTGAACTCGCGCGGCGGCGTGAGCGTGCCGAGTTCTTTCGCGTCCGGCCCCAGGACAGAGGCGAAATCGCTCACGGGCACCGTCGGCAGCTCGACGACCGGGCCTTCCCATTGCAGCTCCTCCGCGTGTTTCGCGCGCAGGTTGAAGAACTTCAGCGCCCGCTGCGTCAGCAATTCCTCGGTCGAGTTATCTTCCGCCGGCTGCACGGCGACGAAGACGCGCTTGCCCTTGGCCGTCACCCACCGGCCATCGACCTGATCGTGCCGATAACGTTTCTTCGACTCGCGGCAATCGACCATGAAGTCGTGGAAGAGGTCGTAGTGGCCAGAGCATTTCCAGACTTGTGGGTGCATGATGATCGAGCAATCGAGGCCGACCATTTCATAGGACGAGGGGGCGCCGGCAGGGGCGGCGAGGTCGTCGTGCCCGGTGACCATGTCGCGCCACCACGCCTCCTTGACGTTGCGCTTCAGCTCGACGCCGAGCGGACCGTAGTCCCAGAAGCCGTTGAAACCGCCGTAGATTTCACTCGACGGGAAGATGAAGCCCCGGCGCTTGCACAGCGCGACGATTTTTTCCAAGCTCATGGTTATTGGTCCGTACAGTTCGCCGCCTGCGGCTCCGCGGGAGACGTTTCCACTAAGTGTCTGTCCCGTAAGAAGATTCTACGAGCCGCGACCGGTAGGGAGCGTTGGCGATACGCTACGAAAAACGCTCCCTAACGGTCGCGGCTCGTAGGAAACAACCCCTTACGCGACAGACTCTAAGCCGCCAGCGGCCAATTCGATCCTCAGCGGGTCGCGAAACAACTCCGGCACGTCGGCGAACGCATCGACGCGCGCGGCCGCCCGAATGTCTTCATCATATCCGAGGGCGCGCAGGCGGACGCCCCCCGCGCCGGCTTCAAATGCCGCCGCCGCGTCATGTGCGTGCTGGCGCCAGGCGGCCCAGGCGAGTCGCGCGGCATCGTTCAATGTCGTCCCTTCGTCCGCGACACGCTCGACGATCGCTCCGGCCAACAGGACATCTTCCAGGGCGACGTTGCCGAGGTCGCCGGCACAGAGGACATGAAGCGGACGCCGTTCGCGCCGCAGAAGTTCGCCCACCGCGCCGAGGTTGACGAAGGCTGCGATCAAAACACGCTCGGCTGCCGCCGCATGCAGCACCGCGCGCGTGCCGTTTGTCGTGGACATCACCAGCGTCGTCCCTCGGCAACGCGCCGTCGTGAAATGTCCCGGCGAATTGCCGAGGTCGAAACCGGGCAGCGGCAACCCGTCGCGCTCGCCGGCCAGCAGGA
This sequence comes from Gemmatales bacterium, assembly GCA_038331535.1. Classification (GTDB taxonomy): domain Bacteria; phylum Planctomycetota; class Planctomycetia; order Gemmatales; family Gemmataceae; genus JBBQPD01. The sequence continues at coordinate 2,404 of JBBQPD010000278.1, forward strand.
CCGGGCCGGGAAGCTCCCGCGCGAGCCGTCGCGCGTCGTCCGGGTTTCCGCACGGCCGAATCGACAGGCAACCGGCGGCGAGGGCATGAACCATCGTTGTCGTCGCCCGCAACACATCCATGACCACGGCGCAGCCGCCGAGGAATCTCTCTGGCGCGACGCATTCCGGAGCGAGGTGGACGTGCAGTTTCCGCTCCAGAGCCATGCGGACTCCCGTTAGAAAAGAGCGACAAGTGAACCGCGCGCACTCGTATTGGGCAACCTGTCGGCGGTCCCCCGTAGCCGCTTGGCGGTTGACGCCGTCCCTTCGGCGAGCGATCATGAAGCAAGAGGGCCATTCAATCGCCATCGTCCGAGTTCGGAGCAGTCATGCAGGCACCCGCAGCTTTCCTTCGCGCCGTCGCGCGGTCCATTCTCGAGATTCCCGGTGTCGCGGAAGGCCGGGAGCATTTCGAGGAACTGCCTCAGGTCGCCGGGGCCGCGTGGGAGGCGTGGTCAAAGGCCGGCACAGCAGCGGACCGGCGCGTCGATATCCTGTCGCTGGCCCGAGCGCCCTCGGCCGCGGTGCGCGTGCTGGCCAAGCAGGTCGCGGACGTCACCGCCGTCGCCCTTCCGGCGGACGTCCGCAGTCGGTTGACGACCGCCCTGACTCTGCTGCCGCGTCGAATCCGCCGCTGGCTGCGCGCCGCGGAAGATCCACGCGGATTATCGATGTCGGCCGCACAGGCGCCGTTCTCGGCCGACGACATTCTCCCCTTGATCCCGGCCCGGCTGCCGCACTTTCTCCCTGGGGACCGGCCCTTCCCCGGCGTTGAATGCCAGGTCGTGGAACTACTCGACGTCGGCCGCTTCGGCGAATCCTGGTTGGCGCACGACCCGAACGCCCCCGCCGCGTCGCGCTTCGTGCTCAAAGTCTGCCTCGATGCCGCGACCGGCAAACGACTGCACGGGCCAGAGGCGGCGATTCTCTTCGAGCTGCTGCGCTCGGGCCGGATGAGCGGCGTCGTCGCGTTACAGCGAACCTACCTCGACGCCGAGCCGCCCTGTCTCGCTTACGAATATGTCGGCGGCGGCGATTTGGCCGGTCTGACGTATCAGTTGCACCACGACAAGGCGCCGGCGGACGCCTTCCATCGCGTGGTGCATCGTCTGGCGAAGACGCTCGGCGCCTTTCACCGTCTCGCGCCGCCGATCGTCCACCGTAACCTCACCGCGTCCAACGTCCTTCTCTTGCCGCGCGAACAGGGGCGCGTATCGCTGCGCGTTGGCGACTTCGCCCCAGGCGACGATCTCTCGGCGGACCCGCGCGACGACGTGTTCGCCCTGGGCGTCCTCTGGTATCAGATGCTCCTCGGAGAAATGGCGAAACCTTTCCCTCCCGGCCTGGCATGGCGTCCCCGTCTCCTCGCGCAAGGTATCTCCGCGCCCGTCGTCGAGCTGCTGCAAGCCTGTCTCGACGACGATCCCGGCCGCCGGCCTGCCGACGCGGCGGCCCTGGCCGACCGCATCGAAGAACTGATGCGCCTCACCGTGGCACCCGCCGCGGCGAGCGGCAGTCGTCCCGTTCCGGCGCCGACAGCTGCCGAGAAACCGACACATGCGCAGGCACACACCGCAGTGGAATGGTTCGCCGAAGGAAACCGCTGCCTGGATCGCAAAAAGTACGCCGAGGCGATCCTGGCGTTCAGCAGGGCACTGGGAGGCGGCTTCGATGAGGCGAGTATCTGTCGCCAGCGTGCCGCCGCGCACGTCGCCCGCCGCGACTTCGCCCGCGCCGCCGCCGACCTGAATCGCCTCGTCGCGCTCCGGGGCAACGAACTGGAAAGCCATCTGCTGCGCGCGGAATTCTTCCTGACCGTAGGGAAGATCGACGAGGCCATCGCTGACCTCACGGTTGCGGTCAAGATCGACCCGAAGTCCGCCCGCCTGTACGTCGACCGCGGCCGCGCCTGCCTGGCGAAAGGTGAGTACGATCTCGCCCTGGCCTGTTTCGACAAGGCCCAACGCCGCGACCCGCGCGACACCGACGTCTTCCGCTATCGCGGCGACGCCTGGGCGCTGAAAGGAGACGGCGAGCGCGCCTTCGCGGAGTACACCGCCGCCCTGCGGCTGCGGCCCGATGATCCCAAGCTCTACCAGATGCGCGGCGAGGCGTGTTTACGCCAGGACCGCGCCGACCAGGCCTTCTCCGACTTCACCGAAGCGATTCGCCTCGACGGCACATTCGCCCCCGCCTACCACGGCCGGGGCCGCGTGTTTATCGCGCTGGAAGAATGGAACGAGGCCCGCTTCGATCTCAACCGAGTGTTGCGGCTCGATCCCCGCAACGCCGCCGCCTACCGCGACCGGGCCGAGGTCCGCGCTCACCTGGGCAAACACCAGGCGGCGCTGCGCGACTACGACCGGGCGCTCAAGCTGGCGCCGCGCGAACCCCAGTCGTATCTGGCGCGGGGCCGCCGGCATGCGCAGTTCGGCCGTCACGACGAGGCGATCGCCGACTTCACGAAGGCGATTCGGCTCGACCGAAAGTGTGCGGATGCCTACTTCGGAAGGGGGAGAGCCTACCTGGCTCGACGTGAGTTGAAACGCGCGGTGTTCGACTTCACGAAGGCGATCGCTCTGCGGCCGGAATCCGTCGAAGCCCGACTCGCTCGTGGCCGGGCTTATATCGCCGCGAAGAAGTACCGCCGCGCCCGTGCCGACGTCAAGGAAGCACTGCTCCATGACCCCGACAACAAAGCGGCGCTGGAATTGCGAGCCGAAGCGGAACGCGCGAAGTGAAGGCAAGGATGTACCAGTCCCGAGCGCAAACGAGGAGTATTCACTTTCTATTCGGGGCGAACATGGGGCGGCTGTTGAATGCCGTCGGAAGGCGGACTATCGTCCTCCTCTTCGCTCCTCTCGTCTGGTTCGTCCTCTTCCTCTCCGACGTCGAGGTAAGCGCCGCAGTTCGGGCAGTCCTGGACCGTACCGGCCATTTCCGGGGGAAAAGTCGTCGCTGTGCCGCAGTCCTCGCAAAGTGCATCAATCGGCTCGCCTATCGCTTGCCGTGCGGCAGTGCGCGTCGTGCGCAGCATTTCCTGCTCGGCGAGCAGCTCAATGGCTCGTGGCACTTGCTCCGAGTCGAGAACCCAGACTTCGATCCCGTTGCTGCTGACGCCCCCGACGTAGATCGCGCTCAGTGCCTCAGACGTACTTTGGTTCATCACCTCGGCTTGAATATCGTGCTTTTCGAGCCAGGAGACAACGACGGCAGCCGCTCCAAAGCTGTCGGCGACCATGACGCAGCGCGGATCACGATAGGTCATTCGATTATCTCCGGTCGATACAAAATCAGTACGCCCACTCACTCCGGCAAGTTGTACGTGCAAATGTCATGACCTATGGTTTGCAGAGCTTCGACGACGGGAAGCGGAAAATCTTGCCCTTAGAGAAGCCATCGGCTAAGGAGCGTCCCCGATCTCGACCAAGCTTTCTCCGCTCTCCAAACGCGCGACCGCGGCAGGCATCTGACGGCTAGAGGAGCCGGAGGCACGCCTGGACGTCGGCCGGCTCTAAATCCGGCAACTCTTCGATGACCTGCTCAGGGCTAAGCCCGTTGGCGAGTAGGTCGAGTACGTCGCTAACGCGAATTCGCATGCCGCGAACACAAGGGCGGCCCCCGCACTGTTCGGGGTCAACACTGATCCGATCTATCGAGGTAGCCACCATCGCCTCCTGTCTAGCCTTGGATCGAAAGCTCAATAATCAACTCCCGACTCCTTACTCTTCTTCAAACGTACTCTGGTTTATCACTTCGGCTCGAATGTTCTGCTTTTCGAGCCACGACGTCACGACGGCAGCTTCCCCATAGTTTTCGGCGACCAGGACACAGCGCGGATCACGGTAGGCCATACGTCAATCTCCGTTCGATGAAAAAACAGTTGTGTCGGTCGCAAGGGTGCCCTTCCTTCGCAATCGCTTTGTCTCTGAGATGATATATTGGGAGTGGGTTGCGAGAGCATGTCGCGCTGCATGTTTTCGGGTTCAACGTCGTCGCGACTGGTCCCTATTTTGGTACGCGGGGCGAATGATTCAGGAGGGGTTCTGATGCAGACGATCACCGCAACCTTCGAAGACGGGGTGCTCAAACCGGCGCAACCGCTGAACCTGCCCGACCATGCTCAGGTGCGCATCACGATAGAGCCTTTGCAAACGGACATGCAAATAGAGAAAAGACTGGCCGCACTGGAAAGCCTCGGGCGGCTTTCCAAAGTGCATTCCGAGGAATATCTGACTCGCGATGAGCTTCATGAACGCGATTGATACGAACATCCTGATCTACTCGGTCGATCAAAAGGAGCCAGCCAAGCAAGCGAAAGCTCACCAGTTGCTCCGGCAACTCGTTACCGGCACGGAACAAACGATTCTTCTTTGGCAAGTTCTGACGGAATCGACGCGCCAACTTCGACGATGGAAAGACAAGGGCGAGCTGACGGACGCCGAGTTTGCGCTGCACGTGCAAGCGTTTCGAACGCTCTTTCCTCTCGTTCTTCCGATCGAAGGTGTATTGGACCGTGCTCTTGATCTGGGGCGCCGATTCAGCCTTTCATTTTGGGACAGCATGATTCTCGGCGCGTGCAAGGAAGCCGGGTTACAACCTTGTACACGGAAGACATGGGTGCGCCGACATCCATCGATGGGATTCAATTGGTCAACCCCCTTGTTTGATCCGCCCACCTGGAGACCTCGGCGGCAATGTCCCAGTTCGGAGCACCTCGCTCAGGAAAGCTCCGGCTGCAAAGCCCAAAACCAAACCGACAAGCACACCTGGGAACAAACCGAGGAATAACGCGGGAATAACGGACAATCCGCAATGTGGCGCAGGTGGCTGAGGGAACAAATGGAACCCGGCACGGGCGCCGCAAACGGCGCCTAATCCACTCAGAAGGGCC
>JBBQPD010000279.1:0-7336 GCA_038331535.1 Gemmatales bacterium
GAGGTGCGTTTCAAGGACTTGAAGTTGGAAGTGCTGGCGCCGAAGTAATGTTTACGTTTCGCGCGAGTCCGCGCGAAACGTAAACAGGGTCAGCTGGCTCACGGATGCGTCACCGGTGCCCCGATACAGCACTTCTCCGGCGGCAGAATAATCGGCGTCTGCGGCCCGCCGCACGGCGGGCACGCCTTCTTCGAGGGGCACAGGTCTTCAAACATCGTCTTCGACGGGACATAAACCCGGTCGCCGGCGGCAATCTGGTAGTTCGTCGCCGTGTCGCCGAGCTGCACGATCTCGCTGTAGCAGACCGGCAGGACGACGCGACCGCTGCACGGCACCGTCGGCCGGCTTAGGACGATTTGATCGCGCGACGCCCGGTCGGTCAGGCCGCCGGCGGCGATGATGGCGTCCAGCACCGTCTCGCGTCCGCTGAGCGTGAACGAGCCGGGAGAGTTGACCTCGCCCAGGACGTAGAACACCTTGCTCGCCCTCGTGACCACGCGCACGGTGATCGCCCCGGCGTCCTTGGTCTGGACCGCCACGAGTTGCTTGGTGGCGGCCTCGACCTCCTCGATCGTCTTGCCGCCCACGTGCAGCCGGCCGTATTTGCCGAGCTGGATGGTGCCGTCGGGCAGAATGGGCTGGTCGCCCGGCAAGCGCACCGGCGAGTCGAGGTCGGCCGCCTGGACTAGCAATACGTCGCCCGGTTCGACGACGTAGGGCAGAGCGAAATGCTTGTCCAGCTCGCGCGGCAAGGCGACCGCCTGGGGTTGGGCGGCCTTCAACTCCTTGGCCTGGGGGATGAGCTTGTTTCCCTCCGGGAACAGGCCGAAGGCGCCGCCCGACTTGCCGGAACAACCCGCCAGCAGCAGCAGCCAGGCGAGCCGGCACACTTTTCGACTCACATCCTTGTCAGTCTTCCGGGCAGTCATGATCGGCGGTCTCCTCGGTACGGAAGCGGGTGTGCGCCTCCGAGTCCGAAGTTTGTTATCGGCAGCGGTAGTTCGCGATATGAGGGAAATACCGGCGGAGGTGGCGAGATGAAGAGACTGGTTCATTTGCCGCTTGCGGCTTAGCGGTCGTGCGCCGCCAAGCCGCAAGCGGCCATCAAGCGCCGTCACGGCAGAGTGGACGAGCCGGGCAGCGGCACGACGTAGCGCGTGAGGAACACGCGGATCGCCTCCTCAGTTAAGAGGGCAATTGGATCGATGCGCACGACCGGCGACTGGGTGGTCCCGGTGATCCGCAGGTGAATGACGCGGTTGGCGAGCAGGGCGCTGGCCTGGGCGATCAGGGTGACCGGAACTGGACCGATGGCAGGCACGCCGCGGGCCAGCAAGCGCAGGCCGGGCGCGTTCAGGCCGAGGTCGCCGGTTTGAGCGGTGGCGTTGAGGTCCAGCCGGCCATTCAGGCCGACGTTTCCTTCGACGACGAGCTGGACGGCCGGACTCATCAAGGACAGCCGCTGGATTCGGAAGGTGCCGCGTGACAGCCGGGCGCGCACGTCGCCTGACTGGAACGTGGTCGCCGACTGCCCTGGTGCGATGAACGGAACCAGCTCGTGCAAGACCGGCAGCTCCAGGGCTTGCGATTGGGTGAGCCGTGCGTCCAGGACGCCGTTCAGATCGTCGGCCGTGCGGAAGTCGTTCGAGCCGAAATCGAATCGGCCAGTGACCTTGCCGACGGCGATGCCGCGGAGCGAACCGGAGCGCCGCGCCAGACCCTCGAAGTCGGCATTAACAAAGCGGAACGAGCCTTCAATCCGGGTTCCCGTGCCCCAGGAGACGCTGACGCCGCCATTGGCCCGACCGTGGGCGACGTCGGCCACGCTGTCGCGAATGTCGAACTGGCCACGGCCGGCTTCCGGGACAAACGAGAAGCTGACGGGCATTCGCCACTCCGTGATCCCCAGGCCGAGGAAGCTGCCGCGCGTCAGACCCATCGAGCCGGACGCGTGCCATTCTCGTCCCAGGGTGCCGCGCAGGTTGACCTCCGCTGTCCCCTGGAACAGGTCCGCGAGAGAGGGGAACGGGGCGAGAACCAGGGCCGCGTCGGCACGGTCCAGGTGGATCGTAAAATGACTGCGGTCGCGCTCGCGCAGGTTGATGGCGACCGAGGCACGCAGTACACCCTCCCCCACAAGAGCGTTGATCTCGCGAACGCGCAGTTCACCCTGAGTAAGCAGCAACTCGGCATTAACATCCTGAGCGATGGCGCGGCCACCCCAGCGCACATCGTTGATCCGGAGCCGGCCGTTCCCGACCGGCGTGTTGCCCGGACCAACGTGCCGATAAGAAAGGGTCGCGGACAGCCTGCCGCCCAGCGGTCTCAATGCTTCCGGAATGCCGAGTGCTTCGCCGATCCGACTGAGGCGCACATTCTCCACGGTGAGTCGGCCGTCCGGCTCTTCCGGCGGCAGCGCCGGAGGCAACGATACCAATTGTGCATTGGGGTCGCCTTCAAGTCGTCCCCTCTTCTGGTTGTCCTCTTTCGCCGGGGGAATACTTCCTTCCAACTTAAAGGTTCCACCCAGGCTCTCGCCTTCCAGCAGGTAGGACGCCCGACCGCCGCGGTAATTGATGTTGGCGTGAAGCCGTTGGGTCGGGATGTTCTGCACTCGGAGTTTCGGCGCCGCTAGCTCGACCTTGGCCGATGCCTCACGCGGCTTGTCCGGTGTCGTCGCGGGCAAGGTCGCGGCCACCGAGCCGGAGACACGACCTTCGAGCCGCACCGGAATCGTGGGCAACGCCTTGGTCAGGGCGAGGGCGTCCAGGTCGCGGACACGCAAATCGACGCTGCCTGCCACCGTGTCGCGCAGAGGCAACACCGCTTCGCCGGTTACCTCGCCTTCGTACAACTTGGTTCGGAAATCACTCAAGCGCACGCGGTCGCCCGTGGCGTCGAACTTGAACGCCAGCGCTTCGACGCGGACTCCCTGGACGTTGAGATCATCGGCCTTGGCAGTGCCGGTGGCATTGAACTTCTGCGTCCGCAATTCTCCACTGACGTCCGCCGACGCCGTCAGACTCCCCTGGAGCGTGTTGAGCGGCAACCGCACAGACGGAGACAACCGCTGCAACGTGTCGAGTTTGAAACCGTTGAGATCGACCTTGGCGGTGAAGGGGTAATCTCCGGAAACATGAATCTCGGCCCGGCCCTGGAGCGATGCCCCAGCCACCTCCGCCTTGAGCTGCTCCAGCTTCAAAACGCCCTTGTCGAGACGCACTTCGCTGTGAACATTCGTCATGTCCAGCCCGGCGATACTGAAGGTGGGCAAGTCGGCCGTGCCCGCCAGGCGATAGGTCGCGAAATCCTTGGGAGTGTCGATGGGTACGCCGAGCTTGAGTCGAATGGTCAACCGCCCTGAAACCTGGAACGGTAGGTCCAGGCCAAGCTGTTCCACTGTCTGTCGTAGGTCCACATCCTTGAGCGACAGGTCCACGTCGAGGTAGCTCGGTGCCGCGCCCTGGGCGGGGCCGGACTGATTGAGTAACCGGCCCAGGCCAGCCGCCGCGCTGGACAAGGCGCCGATCGTCTGCTGGGGAACGGAACCGGCCCCGTGAGCGGCTGCGGCCGCGCTATCCCCCAGCAGGTCCGCGACGTGCTTGGAGGACGGCTTTTGCGCCGGCTCCGGCGGCGCGACCAAAGCGACCAGGAGCAACGCCACCGTGTCCGTCGCCGCTCGATCATCGAGCGGTAGGGGCAGCAAGCCAACTGGAGGTTTCTCCGGCCGGAGGCGGAATCTGCTGCCTTCGGAATGAAGATTGAGCTTGATCGGTTCCGCGATCGGCAGGTTGCGGAAGTGGCCCTGCGCGATAACGCCCTGGCCGGTGCCGCGCGTCGAGATGCCCGTGCCATCCGGCTTGACGTCGACCTCTATAGTGGCCTTGCCGCTCAGCTTGCCTGAGATCTGGTAATCCTTCAGCTTCCACGATTCCGGTAACTGTTGCAGCTCCACGTCGTCGAGCCGGATCGTCTGGAAACGCAGCCGAGAGGTTTGTTCGCGGAAATCGAGGGCGGCCTCGGTAAAGAAGGTGCCATCCGCGGTCCGGCCCGACACTTCGCGCATCTCCACGACCTTGTCGGCGATGACGACTTTGCCGTGGGCCTGCTCGGCGTCGAGGTCGATAGACGGGACGTGAAAATGCGTGTCGCGCGGCTCCAGGACGACGCGATAGCGAGACGTCGGCGGCTCGGATTGAACGGTTAGCGTGAAGTCCACGGGGGTGACGCCGGCGTCGATGCGCACTTCCTCCCAGACGCCAGGGGGGACGAACGGCAGGCGGGTTAGCTTCTCCTGCGTCACGTCGGCCCGGTCGGTGCGGAGGCGAAACGTCGCGCTCGACTTCTCGAGGTCCAACGTCCCTTCTACCGACCAGTCTCCCCAGTACGAATCGTGGGCGGCCCCTGTGATAGTCAGGATTCGGCCGGCGCTGTCCGCCTGCGCCGTGACGTTTTCGACGACGAGCGGTTGCTTGTGTCCTTCCTGGGAAATAGTGACTTTGCCTATCTCGACATGGAGGAGAGGGAGTGGTTGCGCCGAGCCGCTGGAAGGCTTCGGCAGCCGCGTGAGGAGATTTCCGTCGGCGTCGAAGCGCAACTCAACCGTCGCGCCGGTGAAGGTCAATTCACGCGAGTTGGCGTCGCCGGCAATGAGGCTGGCGGCCGAAATGTCAGCATCCACCTCGCCGACGGTCAGCCACGCCTTCTGGTCCCCGTCGTTCCCCGCCTCCAGGATCTCGACTCCCTTTATCGAGGAGCCGCCGTGAAAGCCAATGTCTACGGAGCCGACGCGCACCGGCGTTCCGAGCGTACTACTGAGTTTGGCCGCGACTCGTTCCGCGGCAAAGGAGGACGACAACAAAAACTTAGCGCCGCCGAGCAGTAGCAGTAACGCGATGAACAGGTAGACGACGAAGCGGAAACGGCCGAGACGCTTCATGATCGGGCACCTCCGTGCGGAATGGCCGAGCAAAACCAACACGCCCCACGCTCCGGCAAATCGGGGCGCGCAATTCTACACCGTGTCGTAAACGAGATACCAAAATCCAGCGAGAAGGTACCGCTGACAGAGGGAAATGGGAGGGCCGAATAATCCTCAAGTAGCGTATGGGAGAGCTTTCCGTCCTCGTTTCCTGCTCGTGTTCTTCGTTTCCAGGCGGAGAGGGTTGGAACGAGGACTTGCTCGCGTCGGCGCAGCGAGACGGGTTCTTGTCTACCGCTCAGTCACCAACTCTTCCGTGCCGTCTCCAGCATCGCCGCAGCTTCCTTGCGCGTCGTCTCACCGCGCGCCTCGCCGCGCAACATGCTTGCCAACTCTTCCAGGCGTTCCGCCTCTTCCAGGAGGCGAATGTTCAGGACCGTGCGGTTCGCCTTCTTCGTCTTGCGAAGGGTCCAGTGGTGGCGGGCGTAACTGGCCACCTGCGGCAGATGCGTCACGCAGATGACCTGATGCGTTCGGCTCAGCGCAGCCAGTTTCTGCCCGATGACGTCGCCCAGCCGGCCGCCCACGTTGGCGTCAATCTCGTCGAAGATCAAGGTGCCGAGGCGGTCGTGGCCGGCCAGCACCGTCTTGATGGCCAGCATCGTCCGCGACAGCTCGCCTCCCGACGCCACCTTGCGCAGCGGCCGGGCCGGTTCGCCGGGGTTCGCCGCCAGGGTCAACTCCAGCTGATCGACGCCCCAGGTCGGCACCACGCCAGCCGTCGGATCGTCGCCGAGGTCGATCGGCTCCAGTACCGCAGTGAGCCGGGCTTCCGCCATTCCCAGATCGGCGAGTTGCCGCTGCGTCTCGTCGGCCAGCTTCTTGGCGACCTTGCGCCGCCGTCCGCTCAGCTCTTCGGCGGCCTCCTTGAGCTTCGCCCACGCCGCGGCGAGTTCGGCCTGGATGCCGCCCAGGTCGTCCTCCTGCTTTTGCAGCTTCTCCTCCTGCTCGTCCAGGCTGAGCCGGTAGAGGATGAGGTCGTCGACGGGCTTGCGGTACTTGCCCTCCAACCGGCGGAGCAGCATTAGCCGCGCCTCGATGTCGCCGAGCCGAGCGGGATCTGCCTCCCAGTGCCGTCCCAGGTCGCGGAGCGTCTCCGCGAGATCCTTCACTTCCGCGTTCACGGACTCCAGCCGGCGCACGACTTCTTCCAGTTGCGGGTCGAGCCGAGCCCAGTCGGCGGCCTCGTGGCCGAGCTTGCCGAGCCGTTCGAGGACGGAGCCTTCGTTTTCGTACAGGCCGGCGTAGCCCTCTGCGGAAAACGTCTGCAAATCCTGGGCGTTGACCAGCCGCTCGCGCTCGCGCGTCAGCCCGGCTACTTCCCCCGGTTCCAGTGCGGCGAGGTCCAGCTCCTCGCGCTCAAAGCGGAGCAGCGCCAACTCGCGGAGGCGCTGCGCGCGTGCCGCCGCCAGCTCGACGAAGCGCTGGCGCAGCTCGCGCACGCTCTCCGCGGCTTCGAGGTACGTCTGCCGTTGTTTGCCCAGGTTCCCGTAGTCGTCCAGCACCTGGAGCTGATAGGCGGGGCGCAGCAGCGATTCGTTCTCGCGCTGTCCGTGAATATCGACAAGCTCGCTGCCGAGCAGCCGCAGCGTGGCCACGGCGACTGGCTGATCGTTGGCGTACGCCTGGCTCCGACCGTTGCGGTTGAGCCGCCGCGAGAGGATGATTTCGTCCTCGCCCAGCGTCGTATCGAGCACTTTTTCGATTTGTCTTTTCACGACGGGGTCGGCCAGCTCAAAACGGCCGGTAACGCGCAGCTCCTCGGCCCCGGTGCGGAGCAAGTCGGCGGAGCCGCGCTCGCCCAACAGCAGGCCGACGGCCCCAAGGAGAAGGGATTTCCCGGTGCCCGTTTCACCAGTCCACGCACAGAAGCCGGCGCGCAGCTCGACGCGCACATCCTCGATGATGGCCAGGTTTTGCACCGACAGCTCGCACAGCATCGACTCGAAACGCCTCCGGAGAACCGCGTCAAGGTTATTCTACGGTTTGCCGCTTGCGGCTTGGCGGCGACCGACCACTCAGTACAGCCCCGCAGAGCAGAGGGTTTGAAATCATGCCGCCAGTGGGACTTTACCCTCTGCCGTCTTCGCTGCGGCGTCGCATTGGGCCATGACTTTGGCCACTGATTTCGTACTCCAGTTGAACGGAGGGGCCTTCTCGTTCCACTCCGCAATGAACGGCGGTAACTTCGCTGCCAGTTCGGTTTTGTCAGCGAAATCGGCGCTGGCTAAGCGTTTCCGTTGCAGGATGCTAAACCACTGTTCCACCTGATTCAGCCACGGACAATGGACCGGCGGATGATGAAACACGAAACGCGGATGTTGAGCCAGCCACGCTTGCACCTGCTTGCCCTTG